>CALDPN010000158.1 GCA_937911235.1 uncultured Bacteroidales bacterium | reverse complement strand
ACCGTTGTAACCGTTGGTCAGGTTGACGCCGACTTCCTGTGCAGCCTGCATCTTGAACTGCTCCATAGCCTGCTTAGCCTGGGGAACATTGATCCGGTTGTTATTGGAATTGCTCATATTCATTCTCTCCTTTTGTCGATTCCGGAAAGCAAGTCACTTTCCGGCTGGAGAGTGTCTTTTTCTTTCCGTGGTCATAGTTTGACCAAAGCGAAAAAATGTATGAGTGGAGAGTGGCGGAAATGATGGCAGAAACTGAAAAAATCCACAGCCAATCCTTTGGAAGTGAATTGACTGTGGAGGTTTTCAATGCGGAACTCATGTGCGTTGCAGTAAGATGCGTGTTATGCGTTTGATTTTTAGAACAGCTTACACCAGTATATCAAAGAATATACAGTTGCAATGCTTGAGTTACCCGATTTTCGCTGGCCCCTTTTTCAGAATCTTTTCAAACTGCGCAAAGAACACCGCAACAGTGATTGTAGCTGCAATGATATCACTGATTGGTTCTGGTTGCAGTATTGTAATTGTACTAGTGATAGGGAAACTCAATTTTTCTTGAGTTACAGTAAAGTTAACGTTTTCTTTTCCACCGTAAAGTACGCATGGGATTGCTTCTGATGAGCGTAAAGCTTTAGCAGCTTTTTTCCCTAGGTCTGCTCTTAGAGCGCCTTCTAATTCAAATGTTTTCATGTGTTTAAATAAATTTGTGTTACTCAAATTCGGACCAATTATTAGTGCTTTTAGGTGTTGGCGTCCGATTCCCATCACACGATATTTTAAAAGCGGTGCAAAATTACAAGTTTTTCGCGAATTTTCCAAATTATTTTATAATAAGTTAGGAGTTAGGAGTTTTTCCCTTTATCCCATCTTACCTGTTAAATAAGCTTTTGTGCGTTCATCTTTTGGGTTGGTAAACATGGTTTCGGTGTCGTCGTATTCTACAAGTTCGCCCAAATACATAAACATAGATTTTGAAGACACACGTTTGGCTTGCCCCATATTGTGTGTTACAATGAGTATAGTAACTTCTTTTTTCAGTTCTAATATCAATTCTTCTATGTGTTTGGTAGCAATTGGGTCTAAGGCAGAAGTAGGTTCGTCCATAAGAAGTACGTCTGGCTTCATGGCAAGGGCACGAGCAATGCAAAGGCGTTGTTGTTGACCTCCAGAAAGGAAAGTTCCTTTTTTATTAAGCACGTCTTTTACTTCGTCCCATAGGGCAACGCTTTTTAAACAACGTTCTACAGTGGCATCTTTTTCTGCTTTTGAAAGTTTTATGCCGTTAAGTGCAAAGCCAGATAGTACATTGTCGTAAATACTCATGGTAGGGAATGGTGTAGGGCGTTGAAATACCATGCCTACTTTGCGACGCACATCAATAGGCTCCATAGATAGAATATTTTCTCCGTTTAGCAAGATTTCGCCATCAACACGAATGTTTTGATACAAGTTGTGCATCAGGTTTACAGAACGAAGAAGTGTAGATTTTCCACAACCAGAAGGCCCCATAATGGCTGTAATGGTGTTTTTCTCTATTGCGGCAGACACATATTTCACTGCCATGGTTTGTGGAGTATATGAAACACAAGTCTTTTTAAACTCTAATATAGGTGTTATTGATTCCATCTTTTTACAAGGTATTTAGATAAAATATTTAATGTAAGTACAAATAATAATAGGAATAATGAAGCGCCCCAAATAAGTTCTTGCAAGATAGGGTCGTTGAAAAATTCCCAAATAAGCAGAGGTACTGCAGATATTGGTTTGTCTATTGCAAAACGTACAAGTGAACATCCAAGTGCGGTGAACATTAGTGGTGCTGTTTCGCCAATTACTCTGGAAATAGCAAGTAATACACCTGTGAAAATGCCTCCGAAGGCAGCTGGAAGTTGTACTTTAAGCATTACGCGTGCACGATTGCCTCCAAGTGCCAAACCTGCTTCTTTGAGCGACGCTGGTAGTATTTTCAAGGTTTCTTCGGTAGAACGAATTATAAGCGGAAGCATCATGATGCAAAGTGCCACACTACCGGCTATGGCCGAATAACCTTTCATTGGAACTACCACCCAAATATAAGTGATAATACCTATTATAACAGAAGGTGTACCTTGAAGCAGGTCGGTAAGATAACTCACAAACTTTGCAAAACGAGTTTTGCTGTTTTCTGCTAAAAATGCTCCGCAAAGTATGCCCAATGGCACTGCAACAACCACAGCCATACCTAGCATTATCATACTACCCACAATACCATTGGCAATGCCTCCGGGTATAGGTTCGCCTGCTTTTATGGCTTTCATTGCTTTGTATGCAGTAGGAGTAGGTTCTGTAAAGAAAGACCAAGAAAATTGGTCGTAACCACGTAGCAATACTTCTCCTAAAATGGCAATTAACGGCACTGCGGTGAGCGCTGCCAAGATACAGACTCCCCAAAGCATCAATTTATCTTTAACTAAACGATTTTTTGTTTTCAAATTATTCATAATCAAGATATTCTGGCACGTTTTATCATTATTTTACCAATCATATTAATACCTGCTGTAATCAAAAATAGTATAAGTCCTATTGCTATTAGTGACGAAAGTCTTAGGCCGTCAGCTTCGCCAAACTGATTTGCAATAATCGACGCCATAGAATTGCCCGTAGAGGTAATGGAACTTGGAATATTGTTTGTATTACCAATGAGCATGGTCACAGTCATGGTTTCGCCTAGTGCTCGTCCTATCGCTAAAACGTAAGAAGAAAAAATACCCGAACCTGCTACGGGGAAAACTATTTTTCTGATTACTTCGGCGCGTGTTGCACCTAAACTATAAGCCCCTTCTTTAAGGTCGTTTGGTACCATTTTTATAAATTCGGAACTAAGTGATGATGCGTATGGAATAATCATAATAGCTAAAACTAAAGATGCTGTGAGCACGCTAGAACCTTGTGGTGATATTTCCAATGCCATAATGATAGGGCGTAGGGTGTAAAATCCCCACAAACCATAAATAATAGATGGAATACCTGCCAATAAATCGGTAATTGTGCTCAACACAGAAGCTATTTTTGTGCCTTTAAAGTATTCTCCCACAAACAATGCCACTGGTAGAGAAAATGGAATGCAAAATATAAGAGCAAGTAGAGTAGTCATTAAAGTGCCTGTAATAAAAGGTAGAGCTCCGTATTGCTCATTGCCTTCTGTGTAACTCCATTCTGATGAAGTAAGAAAGTTTAAGAAGCCAAAATGCTCGAATGCATCGTATGCGTCAGTGACGAGGGCAAATACAATGCCCCCGCACACTATTGGCATAATCAATGCTGTAACGAACAATATTATATTGTACAATTTATCGTTCATATATTACTTGTCTCCTAATATAGAGATATTGTCGTAAGTGATTGATTTGATGTTTGTTAAACTAAGTTCTTTTGCTTTTTCAGGAAGCGGAGCATAGTTTACTTCACTAGTGATGGCTTGCGCCTCGTCTGAAAGTATGTATTTCAATAAATCCAGTGTTGCCATGGCTTGATCTTTGCTACGATTGGAATAATTTTGTTCTTTATAAACGATTAACCATGTAAATGTAGAAATAGGGTAAGCGCCTTTTGCATCTGAATTTGTGATTGAAGTACGTGTGTCTGCAGGTATGTTTCCTGATGCTGCCGCAGAAATACTAGATGCTGTAGGCTCAATAAATTCACCTTGAGCATTTTGGATTTTTGCGTATGAAATTTGTTGTGCAAATGCATATTCAGAACCTACATATCCGATAGAATTTTTTGTTTGAGAGATAACGCCTGCCACTCCCGGATTGCCTTTTGCTGCTTGACCAATAGGGAAGTTTACGGCTTTGCCTGCTCCATATTTGTTTGCCCAATTGTCACTTACCTTGCTTAAATAATCGGTAAAAACAAAGGTTGTACCAGAACCGTCTGAACGGAATACAGGAATAATTTCTGCATTAGGAAGACTTACATTTGGATTTAGTTTTACGATACGATTATCATTCCACATTCTTATTTTACCTGCAAAAATATCTGCTACTGTTTCGCCAGAAAGTTTTAAATCGGTTACTCCATCCAAATTGTAGGCAACCACTACAGCACCCATACAGGTAGGAATGTGCACCACAGGGTCTATTTCTTGCATTTCTTTTTCTGAAAAAAACGCGTCGCTTGCTGCAAAATCTACAATTTTATCGCGCAAATTGCGTACACCACCGCCAGAACCGATGCCACCGTATGCTACCACATCTCCGTTTACTGCAGAAAACTCTTCAAATACCACATTGTAGAAAGGTAGTGGGAATGTTGCACCTGCGCCTGCAAGTTCTTGAGCGTCACGGCTTTCGCCATTTGAATTGCCACCACATGAAACCATACCCATGGCTAGTGATAGTGAAATAATTGATAAGAAAAACTTTTTCATAACCTTTAAATTTTATTTAATTAAAAACCAAAGTAACAATTTACGTATGCTGCATATCCTATATTTTCTCCGTCAGCCTTAGGGATATCCATTCTAAAGTTTGGAGCAAGTTTCACATATTTTCCTAGTTTAAATTCTGCTCCAAGGATTGCTGCTTGTTTGTCTTTTGATATATTCCAGTTGTTTTTTGAGTATAAATCGTCCCATCTTGCGTACAATGAAATTTGTTTAGGCAAGTTTACAGAGGCGAAAACAGAATATCCAAATTGGTCGTTGCCTTTTTTGTTTGATGAGTTTAACATGTGGTTGTATTCTGCTCCAATTGTAAATTTCTCATTTTTATAACCTATGAATCCTGCCATATTTACAATGTCTTCTTTGCCGTCTTCACCGCTTTGGTTAAGTCCGCCATAAAGTCTCATTTGTAAGCCTTTAACAGGAGTAAGCGTTACGCCTAAACCATAGTTGAATCCTGTGCCTTTTTGGATTTTTTTGTAACCTTCACCATTTACTATAATAGCATCTGCAGAAATCCAATCGGCAAATTTGTATGAAGCCGAAATACCTAAGTCTGCGCTGCTTCCAAATTTGTATTCGTCTTGAAATGACTTCATTACATAACGATAACCCCAAAATTTTTCTTGAAAATTGAATTGTGTAGTAGAAATAAGACCACCGTTTAGTGTAAGACCGCCTTTTTTCCAAGAAAGCATAGCATTTTTAATGTAAACGATGCGATGATAGTCTGTTACGTCTGAAGATTTGCCAATGTCTAATACTCCTTTTACAGATAAACCTTTGCCAAAGTTGTACTCATAACCAATGTAACTTCTGTCCAACTCAAATCCGCAGTTGATTTTGTCTCCTTCAAATTGAGCATTGAAGTTTGCAAAGATTTGTACAATCGCTTTCCCTTTTGGTTGTTCTTTTTTGTTTGTCTCCACAGTATGCGCAGGTTCTACTGTTTGCGCCGCCTCTGTTTTTACAATCTCTACTGATTTGGTATCTTGAGCTTGAGCTGTGATACCGATGCAAGCAACTAAACTTGCTAAAATAAATTTCATTTTCATTGTCTGTTTTTGTTTAAAAATTTTGACAATGCAAATAAACTAAGTTATTGTTTCATAAAAGTTTCAAAACAGTTAAGCTTTGGTTAAACAAAATTTCTGAGAAATTATTAAATTTTTATTAAATCTTTGGTTGAGAGGTGTTTTGTATATATTAAATATGTACATTTGTGATGTTATAATATAAGAAGTTATGGTACCACGTATTTTAATAGTAGATGATGAAGTGACCTTGTGTACGGTTTTAAAACTCAATCTGGAAAACGAGGGTTACAATGTGGATATTGCTTTTAGTGCAGAAGAAGCTCTTACACTAGATTTAAAGTCTTATTCGCTTATTTTACTTGATATTATGATGGGTGAAATTAGCGGTATAAAGATGGCAAAAATGCTAAAATCTGATGTTGATACTTGCAATATTCCTATTATTTTTTGCACTGCTCGTGATACGGAAGACGACATGATAATGGGTCTAAATCTTGGTGCAGATGATTATATTATGAAGCCTTATACTGTGCGCAACGTGATTGCTCGTGTAAAAACAGTATTGAGAAGAACTTCTGTAAATAAAGTTCCAAATGCACAAGAAAAGTCGAATGTGTTGAAGGTAGAAGGTCTTTATCTCGATTTGGAATATAAACGTTGCGAAGTGGATGGGGTAGAAGTGAAACTTGTGAGAAAAGAATTTGAATTGTTGGCATACTTAATAGCAAACAGAGGCAAGATTTTCTCTAGAGAACAGATTTTGAGTAATGTTTGGAGCGATGAAGTGGTGGTTTTAGGACGCACTATAGATGTAAACATTACTAGATTGCGTTCAAAAATAGGTAAATATGGTTCTTATATAATAACACGTTCAGGTTTTGGCTATGGATTCCGTGATTAAATATTCTTATCATAAAAGGTTGTTTTTTCTGCTTCTTGTGTTTCTATGGACGGTAATTTTATCTTTCATAGGTTTTCAATTTTTACGTGAGAGGCGGTACAAATCCGATTTTATAAATGCCCAACTTCAAATGTACAATCAGCACATAATTGAAGTGGTTGAAAGTGGCGGTTTTGATAAAGAATATATTGTAACTCATAGTATTCCATTTGAAAATATTCGTGTGTCTATTATAGATTTTTCGGGCGTGGTGCACTTCGACAATACTATTTCTATAGATTCGCTAGGCAATCATAGTAATAGGCCCGAATTTATCACAGCACTTAAAAAAGGACAAGGTTATAACATAAGTAGGCGTTCGTTTAGTGATGGGAATAGGTATTTTTATTCGGCAACGAAAGCGGATAAATTTGTTGTTCGTTCTGCGATACCTTATACTTCTACATTAATTGATTTATTGAAAACTGATGGTTCGTTTTACTTTGTAATTTTATCTATAAGTCTGATAGTAAGTGTAATAGCATTTTTTGTAACTAGGCGTATTGGTAAAACTATAGAAGAACTCAACCAATATTCTGAAATGCGTTTGAAGCGTCAGCTTACCAATAATATGAATCACGAACTAAAAACTCCTGTGGCGTCTATTCAAGTGTGTTTGGAGACTTTGCTCTCTGGCATGAGTTTAAGTGATGAAAAACGTCAGGAATTGTTGGAGTTGTGCTATATAAACAATGAGCGTTTACGAAGGTTGCTTGAAGACATTTCTTTAATCACTCGTATGGAAGATGGTAGTGCGCTTATTGTGAAAGAGGAGTTGGTAATAAATGATATTTTGGAGGAAATTGCAGACGAGCTTGATATAATGCCAGAAAATGAACGCATGTCACTTTGCACAGATTTCAAAGAGAGAGTTGTTATCAATGGAAATTTGTCGCTTATAAGTTCTATTTTTAGGAACCTGACGGAAAACGCAATTTCTTATTCTGAAGGGAAAAACATTTATATCTCGTTGATAGTCAACAATGAAAAAGAATGCAAAATACGTTTTGAAGACGATGGTTGTGGGGTGGAAGAAAAACAATTGCATCGCTTGTTTGAGAGATTTTATAGAGTGGATAAAGGACGTTCACGCCTAAAAGGTGGCACTGGTCTAGGGCTTTCGATTGTGAAACATGCTGTGCAATTTCACGGTGGCACAATTTCTGTGACCAATCGTCCAAATGGTGGTTTGAGGTTTGAATTCTCGCTTAGAAAAGAATAAGTTTAGAAATTTATTCTTATCTTTGCGGTTTAATATTCGGACATTGCACGCAATGTCCCTACACAAAAAACAATTGGACGAGCAATGTCCCTACATGTATAATTTAAAATTTATAAATTATGGCAAGAAAATTGAATACAATCTGTGTACAAGGTGGTTGGCAACCTAAAAAAGGTGAGCCACGTGTGTTACCTATTTACCAAAGTACAACATTTAAATATGAAACTAGCGAACAAATGGCAGATTTGTTCGACCTTAAAGCAAGTGGATATTTCTACACACGTCTTCAAAACCCAACAAACGACGCTGTGGCAAACAAAATAGCAGAACTAGAAGGTGGGGTAGCAGCTATGCTTACTTCTTCTGGTCAGGCAGCTTCTTTCTATTCTATTTTCAATATTTGTGAAGCTGGCGATCACTTTATTAGTTCTTCGTCTATTTATGGTGGCACATTCAACTTGTTTGCTGTGACCATGAAAAAACTTGGTATTGAGTGTACTTTTATCAATCCAGATGCGTCTGAAGAAGAAATTCAAGAGGCATTCCGCCCAAATACCAAGGCGCTTTTCGGCGAAACTATAGCAAACCCAGCTCTTAGTGTGCTAGATATAGAAAAATTTGCTCGTATTGCGCACAAAAATGGTGTTCCATTAATTGTTGACAACACTTTCCCAACTCCAATCAACTGTCGTCCAATTGAATTTGGTGCTGATATTGTGATTCACTCTACAACCAAATACATGGATGGTCATGCTACTGCAGTGGGTGGTTGTATTGTGGACAGTGGTAACTTCGACTGGGAAGCTCATGCAGAAAAATTCCCTGGTTTGACCGAGCCAGACCCTTCTTACCACGGACTTGCTTATAGCAAAGCTTTTGGTAAAGGTGCTTATATTACTAAAGCTACTGCGCAATTGATGAGAGACCTTGGTTCTATTCAGTCTCCTGAAAATGCGTTCTTGTTGAATCTAGGACTTGAAACCCTACACTTACGTGTGCCTCGTCACTGCGAAAATGCTCAAAAAGTGGCTGAATACCTAGAAAACAATCCTAAAGTGGCTTGGGTAAACTATAGTGGCTTGAAGTCTAGCAAATATTATGAACTAGCTCAAAAACAATTCAATAAAGGTATGTCTTGTGGGGTAGTGACATTTGGTCTTAAAGGTGGTCGTGAGGAGTCTATTCGCTTCATGGATAACTTGAAACTTGCTTGCATTGTGACTCACGTGGCAGATGCTCGCACTTGTGTGCTTCACCCAGCTAGTCACACTCACCGTCAACTTTCTGACGAACAGCTTATTGCAGCAGGTGTACAACCAGACCTTATCCGTTTCTCTGTAGGTATCGAAGATGCCGAAGATATTATTGCAGATATTGAACAAGCTTTAAACTCATAATATGCCTTTAAATCTGCCAAAGAGATTACCAGCGATAGAGCTTTTAAAAAAGGAAAGCATATTCGTGATAGACAATGAGCGAGCATCCACACAGGATATTCGCCCATTGAAAATTGCTGTGGTCAATCTGATGCCAATAAAAATTACCACAGAAACAGACTTAATACGTTTATTATCAAATAGTCCACTACAAATAGAACTAGATTTTATTAAACTAAAAAGTCATACGTCGAAAAATACGCCTATAGAACACTTACAAATGTTTTATAAGGATTTTGATAGCATCAAAAATACAAAGTACGACGGTATGATTATTACAGGTGCTCCTGTAGAAAAGTTTGAGTTTGAGGATGTTACCTATTGGGATGAGATTACCAGCATTTTCGACTGGGCTCGTCACAATGTTACTTCTACTCTTTATATTTGTTGGGCAGCGCAAGCAGGTCTTTATCATTTCTACAATGTGCCTAAATATGAACTAAACGCAAAAATGTTTGGTGTATTTAAGCATACAGTTTCTGATAAAACTAATGCTATTTTCCGTGGTTTCGACGACGAGTTTTTTGTGCCACATAGCCGCCACACAGAAGTGCGCAGAGAGGATATTGAAAAGGTTCCTGAACTGAAAATTATCTCTGAATCTGACGATGCTGGTGTGTATATGGTAATGGCACGCGGTGGTAGAGAGTTCTTTATTACTGGTCACTCTGAGTACGCTCCAAACACCCTAGACGACGAATACAAACGCGACGTAAACAAAGGTCTTGACATTCATGTGCCAGACAACTATTACAAAAACGACGACCCAGCCCAAGGTCCAATAGTTCGTTGGCGTAGTCATGCCAACCTATTATTCACCAACTGGCTGAACTACTTCGTCTATCAAGAAACTCCATACGACATAAGCAGAATTGAGTAATTTGAAATTCGTATAAATATAGAGTAGGGACATTGCGTGCAATGTCCTTTTTTAATACAATTAGCAATATCTTGTGTATTGTAATATTCTGTGTAGGGACACTGCGTGCAGTGTCCTTTTTTAATACTGATTTTCTGTTTTTTCTGATTTTGCCCACGGCACTGTATTTGCCCCAAAAATGCAAATCTGTGCGGTACCGGGTTTATAATCACCAAAAAGAACTCCACCAATTACTATCTGTGTTGCCTCATCACCCAATGCTTGTGCCACCACAGGTCGCTCGCTCTTGGTTGGAGATTTTATTCCTACCGAAGCCAAATTGTACGCTACTCTACGACCATATTTAATGGTATCATTTCCTGTAATATGACTCTTGCCACTACCATTTATTATGCGAAGCAGAGTTTCGTCACGATAAACTATCTCTTGCATTCCATCTGCATTAAAATCAAACAAGGTAATGCCTGTTTGACCAGAAATATCGCTGTGCGGAATAGTCCAAAATTCATACAAAACACCTTTCTCTTTGTGAAATTTATATGCAGAAAGATAGGTTTTGTCCTTTAAACCAACAATTTCGTCGCAACCATCGCCGTCTATATCGCCCACAGCTGGATAAGAAGACATTGGAAGTGCAGAATTTAAAATCAAAACCTCATTATTTTTTACATCGAAAAGAGAAAGTCTACCTTGTGGATCGCGCACAACCACTTCGTTTATGCCGTCGCCATCGAGGTCTGCAGCCAAGGCACTGCCATCTTTTTGTACTCCACCAATGGTGTTATAAAGTGTTACACCGTTTGGCGCAGCCTTAGGATTTACTGTAAATAGTTGATTCCCAGCGAGAAGGTAGTTTTCGGTATTATTTGTATAAACCGTTGTTAATGAGAAGTTTGCACCGTCGTGCTGCAAATGACGTCCACTATTTGCATCGCCACCGCCAAAACCTATAAAGGTAAGAGAATTAGCATCAAACACCTCTGTGCCAACAAATACTTCCAGTCTGCCATCATTATTAAAATCCGCTATGCGAGGAATGCCATAAAGGTTGTTTTGAAGAGCTACTGAGCGTTCTTCCTGAATGTCGTCGATTGAGTTGTATTTATAAAGGTAGAGATTTTTAGCATCTGCCGTGCCTGCCACGATGTAGATATGCCCTTCAAGTCTGCCTGCACCATCGCGCACAGTAGTCATTGCCATTGGGCAAGCAGAATATCCAAAACTAGCACCAGGAGTGCCATATTTTTCACCAAAACCAATCACCTTTTGTTTGCCAAGCGCACCACCTTTTACAATTACTATTCTGCCCTCATTGTCCCTATAATCACTCTGCACAGTAGCCATCTCTGGCAGTCCATCACCATCCAAATCACACACTAGCACAGTGTTCACCCCATTATACTCCCCAATAGGAAAACTCTTGAGCAACCTCATATCAAAAGGATTCTGCCCGCAAGCAGTCCCCACACCCAAGAACAACATCATAATATGTAAAACAATTTTCCGCATAGGTAATATTAATAATCGTTGGGCATGCTGTGAATTTTGATATTAATTATATACCAATTTGTAGGGACACTGCACGCAGTGTCCTTACACAGAAATATAATATTTTTACTTCTTTATAAATTTTGCGGTTCTGTTGCCAGATTTTACAATGTACATACCATTAGGTAAGCTTGATGAAGAGATTTTTGTTACAGCTCCTTCTACAGCTTTTGAAATTAATTGTTTGCCATTGATGTCGTATACATTAATTTCTGACTCCAATTCTGATTCGTTCATAAACACATTAACATCGTCTGTTGTTGGATTTGGATATACTATTAATGACAATGTAGTTGCATCTGTTTCTTCTATGTCTGTTGGAGCATCTGGATCTACAAATGTGATAGGTTGAGTACATGTTTCACCAAATTGGTTGGTAATGAATGCACGCACATATGTGCCTTGGAAACCTTTGTATGAGAAGGTTTTACCTAAGCCTACCACGGTACTTCTGGTAGATGATGCTGCTAAAGAAGTTTTATCTGTACCATAAATCCATTGTACGAATCCGTCTGTTTCTATTGTGATAGTTTGATTTTCTTCATCAACATTGATAGAAGTGATACGTGGCGCTTTGCCTTTGCCTGTACCATTAGGTTCGTAGCAGAAATATGTTTCACCTTTTCTCATGGCGTCTTTAAGTTCTTCTGTAGTTAAATCTTCCATAAGCATAAAGTTGTAGTTTTTAAATAATTGGTTATCATTGTGAGCATCGTCGCAAGAATAACCATATACTGGTCTTTGAGGCATAGTCCTTTCTAGAATTTGGTCCCAAAGAATGCGGTCGTTAGGACGACGATTACCTTGGTTGTAAACTTCAAGACCAATTAGAGAAGGGTAGGTTTTAAAGTTTTTAGCATGCCAACCAGGACCATTTTTTGCAGTTTCTGAATATGTAGTTCCCAAATCCCAATATTGTCCTGGGTGATTGATAATTTGCATACCACCTAGAGCATATGTATAAGCATAAGACTCTTGAAGTGACGCGAATTCTTGACCTTGACGACCTGTAAAGAAGTCGTTGTGGTGATTAAATTGGCCACCAGTGCGTTCTGCCCAATTGTTTGTATTGTCTTTGCTAAGTTCATTACCTGGCACTGCTAGCATATCAAGTGCTTTTGGGTCACGACCTGTAATACCAGACATAAATTGAGGGAAAAGTTCCCATGGATATGGGTTGTAATCGTGATCGGTAAGTGATAAAATTTTATATCCAGCATTGTAATATTTGTCTACTACATATGCTGTGGTGAATCCGTCTGCTGCATCGTTAGATTGTGTAGTATGTGTATGGAAATTGCCTTTGAATTGATTAATAGTACTCCAATCAATGTCTTCGTATGGATTGTTGTCTATTACAGTTTCTAGAGTGTTGCCACTAAGCACTTTTACATACACAGCGCGATATGCTTTGGTTGTGGTACCATTTACTGTAACGTCCATATAGAAACCATAAATACCACTTTGTGCATTGTTAATGGTATAATATTGTTCACCGTTGCTTCCATTTGTCATGGTAATCGCAGATGATGAAGTGTTGTTGTGGTTCATACGATAGCTAACAGTGTTGCCGTTTAGGTTGTTTATTTTAACCTTCACTTTTACTGTGCTACCCACGCGTACTACAGCTGGTTCGCCACCAAAGTATTCTAAATCGATAGGTTCCTCCTCTTCTTCAAATTCAATTCCTTCTTCAATGGTAAGTTGGTTTGTTAGGTAAGAGTAGGTAACTCTTGCAGATGTACAATCGGCAGAAACAGTACCGCTTACCATTTCTCCATTGTCGCCACCAGAGTTTACTGTGCCTGAGTGTACAGAAACTGTTTTGTCTTCATCAAATTCTAAAACTGCACTTACAGTGAAGTTTTCGCCTACTTTGGCTACCATGCCATTAATTTTAAACATAGAAGCGCTAACTGCAGATTGTGTGTAAGAACCATCCTCAAATACAGCTACGCGTTGCCAAGAAGGTGTTGTTCTGCTTGTTTTAAAACCAATATCTTTTGGTGAAGTCATTAATAAAGAACCACTACAATTGCTACCGTTGTTTAAGTTCCAGTAGTATGAATATTTTTTGCCATCAACTGGAATCTCTACCACAATCATTTGTGCAGGGGTTGCTGTTTTACCATCTTTATAGAATGAACCTTTTGTGGTTTTGTAGTTTGTACATGTTAGGGAAGTAGTGCCTTCACCTTTCATAAATGTCCAAGTTTTATCGACATTTCTTATTACTCCTTCAAGTACATCTATTTGTGATTCTAGGTTTGCACCTCTAAGATTTGCACTGCGAGTTACTAGCGAAGCATCTGTTTCTATTCCTTTTAAATATTTGAAAACGATTGGGAATTGTGTACCCCAAGTTTTGTCGTCGTGCACACCAGATGTGCTATTTAGATACTTAATATCAGTAAAACCAGCATCTTTCAAATAGAAACTAAGTTCTTCGCTATCTTCGTGCATAAAAGGCATATCGTTTCCGGTAAGAGTGAAGACGAATTTTGTTTTGTTATCTTCGCTTGGCTTAACGTTTTCGATAAATGTTTCTATTTCTGCTCTGTTGTACCAAAAAGAAGGAGAGAACAATCCGCATGAACCAAATACAGTTGGGTTTTTAACAGCTGCATAGTATGCAAAAAGCCCTGCCACATCTGCACCCATAATAGTTCTGTTTGTAGTAACAGTTGGATATTTGCTTTCAAGCGCAGGGATAAGGTCGTTTACAACACCTATTAAGAATTCGTCTGCTTTACCAGTGCCCATAAATTCTTCGTTTTCCCATGGGGTGAATTCAGGAAGTTGAGCATAAACTACCGCAATAATGCCAGGTTCAAGACCATCTTCTTCCATTTTTTTGATTGAGTTTGCCACACCCCAAGAGTCTGAATAAAGAATGCGGTCACCCATTTGAGCATCGTCGCCAGCATCGCGATAACGCATGTGACGGCCAAACATATAGGTAACAGGGTAGGTTTTGCTCTTGTCGTAGTTGGTAGGTAGTAAAATTTGCACAGGGTAGGATTTAGAACCAATTTGATAGTTTTCTACAATACCTACGCTTTCGTACACTTTAAGCCATTTGCCCACAGTATCGGGATTGCCAATGGTTTTACGATTGCTCACTTCACCTCCTGAAGCTGTTTTTTCAACATAGTCCCAACTAGGACCGCAAAGGTATTTGTAACCTTCAGATGCTTTCACATCATCGGCAGTAATACCTGCAATGGTAACTGTAAATTGGTCTTTGCCGTCTACTTTGGTCATAGCAACAGGTGAACCTGCAGACCAATTGGCAAGCTCTGGTAGTGCTCCTACCACGAAACATTGTTTTGTGCCAGCTGGCACATTCACCGTAAAGGTGACATCGGCTAGGGCAGGGCATACGCCAAGCGCTAAAGCCGTGAATAAGGTTAGTAATGATTTTTTCATAAGCATATATTTTTATAATATTATGGTGTAGGGACAATGCGTGCATTGTCCGTCTTATAAATTTTGGTTAAATTTATATTTCAACCATACAAAAATAACATTTTTTTGCAAACCTTTGCATTATAATGATAGTTTTTTATTCAGAGATATTAGAATGGACTAAAAATACAATAAAAATTAAGGATTAAAAAGAACTAAAAAGAATTTTTATTATAACGTAAATTATAATTAAATTTGTAACGTTATGAATAAGTTTGATCCAGAAATAGTCTCGCTACGCAGAGATATAGAAAATGAAGTAAAACGCAAGATAAAAACTCCATACGATTTTGAGTTTTTGGCAGGTGTAGTTTGGGAACGCCTACACGAGTATATATCACCAACTACGCTCAAAAGATTGTGGGGATATATAGATGGTGCCAATACAACTAGAAATTCTACACTTTGCTTGCTTTCTAGATTTTTAGGATTTGAAGATTGGGATTCATATCTCAATCATTTAAAAACCGTGAAAGATGAAGAAAGCGATGCTTTTAGCGGTTGTGGTGTGCGCTCAGAGGAACTCATTGAAGGACAAACTGTAGAAGTCACTTGGCTTCCAAACAGAAGATGCGTTTTTAAATATTTAGGACAAAACACCTATATAGTTAATCAAAGTCACAATGCCAAACTGCAAGCAGGCGACACATTCCAAGCTATGTGCTTTTTAGAAGGACACCCAATGTATCTCGACAATCTACTACGCGAAGGCGAAGAACCTACCTCATATGTAGCCGGCTCCAAAAAAGGAATATTAAAGGTGACGGTGCATAAGAAATAATAGAAAAATCCTTTGTTGATAAAATAGTTTTAAAATATTCATTCAAACGTTTGTAGTGTTAAATGCAAACGTTATATTTGTAAAATAAAGTTAATGTATGAAAAAAGCAGTTTATTTAGTATTATTATTTGTACTAACATTTGTGTTAAGTTGTTCAAAACCACCGCTAAGTGCTGAAGAATTGGAACAATATAATAGCACACTAGAAAAGGTGGAAGAGATAGAAAAACTATTAACAGAGTTGGAAGAATCTGCCGA
>CALDPN010000157.1 GCA_937911235.1 uncultured Bacteroidales bacterium | reverse complement strand
ATATCCTGCTTGACTTGATAGAATTCCAGGGAATTCCCAGTCAACATCAACACCATCAAAATTATATTTATTAATCAGTTCAATTATTGAATTTGCCAATTGCTTTCTATTCTCTTGATTCTTGCAAGCTAAAATAAAAGCTTCTCTGGTTGTTTTTTCTACCCCATCAATAACAATAACCACTTTTAAATTAAGTTCTAGAGCTTTTTCCAAAACAAAACGTGTTTGTGGCATAGGACCTTCAAATGCGTCTACTAGAAGTAGCACGCCGTCTGCCATATTTAGCACACGTTCCACCTCGCCACCGAAGTCGCTGTGCCCTGGGGTGTCAATGATATTGATTTTTGTACCTTTGTAGTCGATAGATACGTTTTTAGAAACGATAGTAATACCTCTCTCCCTTTCTAGATCGTTGTTGTCTAGAATTAATTCACCTGCTTTTTCGTGTTCTTTAAAAAGCGCTCCCGCCACTAACATTTTATCTACTAAGGTAGTTTTACCGTGGTCAACGTGAGCTATAATAGCTATGTTTCTAATATCTTGCATATCGTTTTTTGTATTTTGAGTGCAAAGGTACAAAAAAGTTAGGAATTTTTGTGCAAACCGAGTGCAATTAAGTTTACTTAAATTGCCGAGGTGCAGCCAAAAATCACGGACTTAGTCCGTAATTAGGAGTTAGGAGTTTTTTTTGTGTAAATCAATTCATTTGCTAAAATATGTTAAATATTTCAGTCGATTAAACATTGTTTAAATTACGTAGTCTATTTTTGTGCTATGAAACGAATAATTATAAATTTAATCCTTTTGTTGGGCGCAGCAACCTGTCTTGCCCAAAACTTCAATGTAACAGGTAAGGTTATCGACGGTAACAATCTAAAACCTTTTGAATTTGTTGACATCACTATATACGACGCTAGTGGAAGCAATGTTATCACTGGTGGTTTCTCAGATATTGATGGTGAATTTAGCATAGATGTAAACAAAGGTAGCTACGTGCTTAAAGCCTCATTTATGGGCTACAAAACATACGAAAAAGCATTTACCACAGGCTCAGAACAAGAGATAAAATTGGGTCGCATTGTGCTTAGAGAAGACACAAAACGCCTAGAAGAAGTGCAAGTGGTAGGTCAAAAATCGGGTATGACACTAGAGATAGACAAAAAGGTGTTCAATGTGGACCAAACCATAGTGGCCGACGGTGCTTCTGCTACCGAACTTCTAGAAAATATTCCTTCGGTAGAAGTGGACTCAGATGGTGGCGTATCGCTTCGCAACAACTCCAACGTGGAGATTTGGATTAACGGCAAACCATCTGGACTGTCTGGTAGCGACGTAGGTCAAGTGCTTGAAATGATTCCTGCAGAAAGTATAGAGAAAGTGGAACTTATTACCAATCCTTCTGCAAAATACAGCCCAGAAGGCACTGTGGGTATTATCAACCTTGTGCTTAAAGAAAACAGAAAAGGAGGTTACTTTGGTAGCGTATCGCTTGGCGCAAACTACCGCGAAGGCAACCCTTACCCAGGTGGAAACGTAGGGCTAAACTTCAACTATAGCGACTCAAAATGGGATGTATTCTTAAATGTGTCGGCTCGCCACAATGTGCGTCACAACGAAAACTACAACAAAAGAACATCTTGGACCGCAGAAGGTGACACCACTCACCTAAACCAATACAATCACAGAAAAAATATGTTTAGCAACGTGTTTGCAAGAACAGGCTTCACATATCATATAGACTCAATCAACGATTTTGGCATTAGTGCAATGGGAGCATTTGGTATGAACAAATCAAACAACCAAATTATATACTCACACCTAAACCAAGCACTAGACACCACTCAAAACAGAGTGAGAACTACCGAAAACGGAGGTTTTATGGGCTTCTACAATGCCTCTGCCGACTATAAACATATTTTCAAAAGAGACAAAGAAGAACTTACAGCAAACTTTAGTTACTACGGTGGTTTAGGAAGCAACGACAACGCCTACCACAACTGGAACAAAACAGGCGAAACTATCACAGAAAACACCGACTACCAAACATCAAACAACAGCTACAATAGTTATTCTGTGCAAGCAGACTACTACAATAAGTTTACCAAAGACTCAAAACTTGAAGTTGGTGTGAAAGCAGAATATTCAGAAGATAAGAAGCTAGATTGCAACTTCAATGAAAATAAAGAAGAAATCTTAGAAGAGCGCAACGATTTTAAATATTCTAAACAAGTGTATGCTGCGTATGCCACATACGGCAACAAATGGAGCTGGTTTGGCATGCAATTGGGCTTAAGAGCAGAAGAAACACTTACCTCGGCAAATGGTATTAAAAGAGACTATTTCGATCTATTCCCTTCTGCCTATTTTTCATTCCAACTACCTAAAGACAATGAACTTCAACTAAACTACACACGTAGAATTTATCGCCCAGGCGGCTGGATTGTAAACAATCATGTGGACAGAACCGACCCAACAAATATTAGAAAAGGTAACCCATACATCAATCCAGAATACTCAAACAACCTTGAGTTCAACTATCTAAAAACTTGGGAATATCATACTATTTCTTTGGGTGCATTCTACACATATACAGAAGACGTTATCCAACAAATACAAAAACTTGCAGACAACGGTGTAATGGAAACCACATACGGCAATATTACCTATTCTCAAAGTGCAGGTCTCGACCTAACAGTGAAAAACCGTTTGTTCAACAACTATCTAGACCTTACCACCACTGCCACAGCATATTATTATCAACTTGGCGAAAACACAGAATATAATATTCCAAAAACAGAAACATTCTCATGGAATGTGAGACTTAACGCCAATGTGAAGATTATCAACAATCTATCTGCACAAGTGACAGGTTACTACAACTCACCTCGTCTTGTGGCACAAGGTTCTGTAGGTCACAGATATGGTATGGACCTTGGTATTAAAGCAAGCTTCCTAGAAAAAGCACTGAACCTATCGTTTTCTGTGCGCGACGTGCTAAACTCACGTAGCAAGAGCATGTCTGAAACTTGGGGCGACAACTTCCACCAAGAAAATGGCAACATTTCATCTGGCAGAAGCTACAGACTTACCCTTTCATACAACTTTGGCAATATGGGTAGAAAACGTCCACAAAAAGGCGGTCAAGGCATGGAGCATGGCGGCGACATGGGAGGCATGGAAGGCGGCATGGGCGACATGGGTGGAGATATGATGACAGATTTTTAAATAATTAGGAATTAGGAGTTAGGAATTTCTGTGCAAACGAGTGGAGAACCAAGCTTGCTTGAGTTATCCCGAGTGCAGCCAGAAATCACGAGCGTAGCGAGTAATTTTAGGAGTTAAAATAAATAAATATATAACAATGAAAAAATTAGTATTATTGTGTGTTGCGTTGCTTGCAACAATGGGATTGAGTGCAAAAGAAACTGAATCATCTATTTCTGGGGCTACTCCAGAAATTAAAACAGCACTTGGAGACAGTAAAGATTTAGTAAACCTATATACCATTACCCTACCTTATTCGGCAGAGAATATTAAAACTGCTCTTCACCAAAGACTAAAAACAGAAGGCATAAAGGGTAAAAAAGGTAAAAACAATTTCTATGGTTTTAAAGGCGTGAAATACACCCTACTTTGGGACAAAACTTGCGACATCTACGTATCTATCACAGGTACTAAAGAAACAGGCAACGTAAACCTTATTATCTCACAAGGCTATGACAACTACGTAGACCCATACGAAGACAAAGAAACCACTGCTAAAGCATACAAATGGCTTATTGGAGTAGATAGAGTGGTTTATGAATATGTTCACGCACAAGACCTTGCCACTCACTTAGAAGAGCAAAAATCAATAGAAAAAGAACTTTCTAAACTAGAGTCTCAACGTGGTAAGTTGGAGTCTAAAATTAAGAAAGTAGAAAACAAACAACACAAACTAGAGGCTACAAAAACTGTGGTTGACGAAAACGACCTAAATGTGGACTCTAAAAAAATAGCAAAAGAACAAAAAGAAGCTTTAGACCTACAAAAAGAATACAATTCACTTAAAAACGAGTTGAGCTCTGTAGAAGCAAAAATTAAGGAAACCAAAGGTGACTTAAACAAAAAGAAAATGGCTATAGCAGAGTTTAAACAAAATAAAAAATAGTTTATGACTCCACTTCTTGAACTATACAAACAATATACAGGATGCACTGCAGATTCTTTGCAGTGCATTGCTGGTTCTGGGTCGAACAGAGTTTATTATAGAATGGGTACGTCTTCGGCACCAGAAGTGCCAACCACTGTAATCGGTGTGCATGGCAAAGTAAAAAAAGAAAACGAAGCTTTTATTACCATAGCCAAAGAATTTGAAAAAGCAGGCATACCTGCACCAAAGGTGCTAGCCGTGAGCGAAGACTCACTCTACTACCTAACAAGCGACCTTGGCGACGAATCGCTATTCTTCAACTATATAGCAAAAGGATTTGATGATGAGTGCGTAAGCCTTCTTCACAAAACTATTGCTATGCTACCAAAGATACAGTTCGAGGTGGGACGTACACTAGACTTTTCAGTTTGTTTCCCAGTGGCAGATTTCAACGAAAGAGGCATTCGCTGGGACCTTAACTACTTTAAATACAACTTCCTAAAACTTCACCCAATTGAGTTCGACGAAGCACTTCTTGAAGACTGCTTCGACCATTTGGTAGGCGAACTACTTTGCTCAGGAGACTCCACTAGCGTAAACGGCAACACCTTCCTATATAGAGACTTCCAATCACGCAACGTGATGGTGAGCGGCGGTGAGCCTTGCTTTATAGACTTTCAAGGAGGAAGACGCGGTCCTATTTACTACGACCTAGTATCGTTTATCTTCCAAGCAAAAGCAGGCATACCAGCAAATATAAGAGAAGATCTTATCCGCACATATCTAAATAGCCTAAAAGCATACCGAGAAGTAGACGAAAAAGACTTCAGAGAAAAACTTATGCTGTTTGCCCTATTTAGAAACCTACAAGTGCTTGGAGCATACGGCTACAGAGGCTTAATAGAAGGCAAAGCACACTTTATAAGTAGCATTCCATTTGCTATTAAGAACCTTAAGGCACTACTTGAGGAAAACCAGTTCACAGGCATAGATTACCTTATCTCTTTGCTAAACGAACTAATTAAAAACTACAAAGACAACACTACAGAAGATATTGACAGCAATAAACTTTGTGTAGATATTTATAGTTTCTCATATAAAAAAGGTATTCCTGCCGACTATTCTGGCAATGGTGGTGGTTTTGTATTTGACTGTAGAGCAGTGCACAATCCAGGCCGCTACAAAGAATACAAACAACTTACAGGGCTAGATAAAGCAGTGATTGACTTCCTTGAAGAAGACGGCGAGATGGTAGAGTTTATGAATAGCGTGTATGCACTAGCAGACGCTTCTGTGGCTCGCTACCTAGAAAGAGGTTTTACTCATTTGCAGTTTAGCTTTGGATGCACAGGTGGCCAACACCGTTCTGTATATGGAGCAGAACACTTGGCAGAGCACCTATCTGAGAAATTTGGCGTGCAAATACGCCTTACACATCGCGAACAAAAAATTAAAAGAATAATAAAGTGAACGCATTTATATTTGCCGCAGGCTTAGGCACCAGACTAAAACCACTTACCGACACCATGCCAAAAGCATTAGTGCCAGTAGCAGGCAAGCCATTGCTTGCACACGTGGTAGAAAAACTAAAAGCTGCAGGCTGCAAAAAGATAGTGATAAACATTCACCACTTCGGTGATATGATAATAGACTATGTAAAAAGCCAAGGGGGCTTTGGCATAGACATAGTTTTCTCTGACGAGAGACAAATGCTACTAGAAACAGGCGGAGCCATTAAGCATGCAGTAGAGCTTCTTGGCAATGAACCTTTCCTTATTCACAATGTGGATATACTTTCAAATGTAGATATTAAAGCACTTTGGAACGAGCACTTAAACTCAGGCTCTGCTGCCACACTACTTGTGAGCAAAAGAAGTAGTACTAGAGCATTGCTTTTTGATGCAGAAGGCAATCTTACCGCTTGGACAAACAAAAGCACAGGAGAGGTGAAAACACCATACGAGAGCGTAGATATTGCCTCACTTAAAGAACTTGCCTTTAGCGGCATTCACGTGTTCTCACCAAGTCTATTCAAATATTTCGGTGCATATCCAGAGAAATTCTCTATTATAGATTTTTACCTAAACACCTGCAAAGACGAAAAAATAAAAGCCTACACCCAAGAAGGCTTGCAACTGCTTGATGTAGGGAAACTAGATAGTCTAGAGAAAGCAGAAGAGTTTGTAAAGAGTTAGGAATTAGGAATTAGGAATTTTGCGATTAAGCGAGAGCAGAACAAATTTATTTGTTATGCCGAGCGTGAGCAAAATCATGAGCGAAGCGAATAATTAAAGCAAAAAAGTTGACCTCAGCGGTCAACTTTTTTATTGTTATATCTTTTGTAGAACCCGTATGCAAAGGCAAACGGTAGAAGCCATAGGGCTGACCCTAGAGGCAGTGAAGGACCACCACCGCACATTTTAATACAGGTATCGTAAAGTTCCTCACCTGCATCTGTATAACCTTCTGCTGCCCAAGAAGCATCGCAACAGTCTTGACACTCGCCTTGCTCAGCATGACCACCCTTATAACATTGAGTACCCCATGCCTCATTTTCGCTAGACAAACGTAAGTTGATACCACCAATTCTGGTTCCTACAGAAATCTCTACCACGTCTTCGTTTTCTTCATAAAGCTCATTTGCTCCAAAGAACGATTGAGAAGGCAGTGTTACTGCAAATGCTACTGAAGTAAAACTTACAAGTAGAAATACTATATATAATCTTAATGTCTTCATCTTATTATTAGTCTAATTTAATTTTTTCTACTCTTGTTGCTTTGTCTCCAATTACACTTATTGTGTAAACACCAGTGCTTACTGGAAGGTCTAGTTTCACGTATTGACCAGAAACGTTGTATACTTGGTGGCGACCAGCCACGTCAGAAACAACTACTTGCATTAGTTCCATTTCTGAATTACAAGAAACTACTATTGAATTTTCTTGAGTGAAGATATCGATACCGTTTGCTAGAGATTCAGTCTCTTCTGCATCAGTGGTAATTTCATCACCATCTTCTGGAAGTTCTTCTTCCTCATTTTCAGATAACATCAGATAGAAACGACCTTCACAATTGCCTACTACTAAATCTTCTACTACACATCTTTCACCTGCAGACAAGTTGTAAGTTTTTCCTTCTTGTCTGTCTTCCAAGAATATTTCGTATGGAAGATTTGATTTAGCAAGACTAAATATAAATTTTTGGTCGTTTGATGATACTTTCACACCTAGTGGAATTGGTTTAGTCATTTCTGGAATGCTAATACCAGCCCATTTTTTGTCGTATCTCATTACATACAATTCTGCCAAAGCAGTTTGTTTTCCATTGAATACCTTAGGTGCGTCTGTGAAATAATTAGCAACGTCTTCTTTTAGTTCGTCAAAACTAATATACACTTCACTAGATACAGATTCCTTATAGTTGGTTGTCTTTATTCTGAATGAGTAAACCTCTTCTGCAGCAGATCTATGACCAGTGCCAGTAAAGTTTAACAACTCTTGGTCTATTTCTAGACGTTTTCTATCCTTACCTGGAGTAAATAAGAAACCATGTTGAGAGAGAATCTCTGCATCTTTTTCGTCATTACCTACAACTCTAAATTCTTTATTGTCGTAATCATAAATCTGAATAGTTCCCTTTTCTTTTTGGAACTCATATGCATTGATATTTGCTGGATATGTATTTGTTAAAAGAACAGGGGTTTCTTCCACTAAATGATCATAAACCAATACCTTTCCTTGATTGTAGAAACGACCAGTATATTTATAGGCATGAGGAGCATCGCCATCATATTGGTCTTCTACAGGTATGTTATTTTTCCTGTTGTAAACAACTGCTGGGTACTTCTTAGGACCATATTGGTTTGGCAAGCGAATAGCGAACACTTCTTTAGGGTCAACCTCTACTTCTAGTGGAGCAAAAGACTCATTCCAACCCACACTGTCTTCATCTACATTTATTTTACTCTTAGTGATTTTAGCAGAGTGCATATATACGTGTGGCAAATAATTTAGGAAATAATCTCCTGATACCATTGGTCGTGTTTTTAGATTTCCTTCTTGATCCTTTACTAAATTACCTTCTTCATCTTCTTCAAAAGGATTTACTACACCACCTACAAGTAACCAATCGTGTCTGCGAGCTGTAAATTCAGTTTTTACTTCTGCATAGTTTTTGTTACTCAACCATTCTACACCCACTATAGAAGCACCATACTCCATATCAATTGTATGTGCTAATTTTGGGTTTTTTGTATCAAGATTATTTCCTGCATTAACTGCCTCTGTACCCCATTTTGTATTTCTTTCTGTTACCTTATCATCACTAGATACATTTGGTAACAATGGATATCTACTAATACCTGCTGGTGGGGTAATGTATTTTTCAGAGTTTTTATTTGGAATAATTACTGTTAAATCTTCTGTTAGAGCATCTAAGCAAGTAACTAAGGTACCATCTGTTTTATACCAGTTGTTGCGGTCGTCCCAATCTACAGATGCTGTACCATGCCAAATAATAGTATTCACAGGAGTTACCTTTCCTTGTTGGAATGCACCTACCGTCCATGCTCCTGGTATTTTATTCAATTTATCATAATAGTGACCATGAATAGGAATTAGTAACACAAACTGCTTTTCATCTGCTGGAACATTATTTCCAGAAGGAGTAATCTTTAAAAACGCTTCGTAATTAACAACATCATCACTAGGATTTGCAGGACGAATAAATGTCACATAAACTGGAGTAGATTTTAACTGAGTAGGTAAGCTTGTTATATTATTTTGCTCATCATCTGTTATACGGAATATCGGTAATTTCTTATCTACATCGTAATAATTATTAAAATCATTTCCTTGTGCATCAACTAGACTTAAGTTAACATTAGCAGCTTTTAAATCTAGAGATGTAAGTACAACATTAGTGGTTTGCGAACCTACAATTTTTGAAGTGTAAAGTTCTATTACACCTGGTTCATTATTAATCTTATCGTATGGAGATAACGACTCATTATTAACATTTACAGGATAACGTGGGCGCGCTGTATTGCCTTCGTTTAGAGGATTTAGTCTATCACTAAAGATTTTGTCTGCTCCCTGTAATGAAACATCTTCTGTTACCTGCATACCTATATTTAATCCATCTCCTACCACCACTAGTGAACCTGGTCTAGAAGGGTCTGTTTTACAGGTCACTTCTACTACATCTTGATACAAGTTGTAGGTTTCATAAGGCCCCTCACAGAACTTACCTATCTCAAATTTTGAAGATTGGTTACCATTATTCTTATCATATTTACTCCAAAAGTTGTTGTATTTGAAGCATTGGCACCAATCTGTGCTTTCACCTATTCCTTGAAGGTAGAATAAAAGAGTTTTAACATCATCTGTTATAGAATGGTCCTTAGCATATTCTTCTATATTTTGTTTGTCGTTGTTTCCCTTGATGTCATCATCGTAACTATAACAGTTGTTGTATTGGAAACGGATAGTATTAGGGTCAAAATTGTTAATAATATTACCAGTAACTGGTTGTTCTTTACCACCTAAGCGGAAGAAGTCGAAGTAATCATAACTATTATCTCCCACATCATTATTCTTAATAAAGAATGTATTGTAGTAAATACCAATGTTTTGAAGTTTCAATTCAGAGGCTTTCTCACCAAAACTTACCAATCTTACATTTGCTACGGTACTTCCTGATTGGTGGACATTCTTCACCTCTACTGCGTTTTGATTCCAGAACACGTTGTTCATAATAAGCATACGCTCACAACCTTGAATAAAGAATGATGTAGCTAGAGTACCCTCTGAGTTGTTTCGCAAGAACTTCACATCTCTACAGTTGATAAACTTAATTGTTCCACCCCAGTCTACCACATCCATAGACTCTTCTGATTCTACTCCACCTGCAGCTGCATAATCGAAGTGAGTATGGAACTCATTGTTTTCTGCATAAAATCCTTTTATACCAACCACGTGGATACAGTTGCGTCCAAAAGACTCTAGGAAACAGTTTTTAAGTGTAATATTGCTTGATGGAGCTTCATCTCCTGGTCTTGTTACTATATTGTAGTCCATAGAAAGTCCTTCTAGGTTGTCAATACCCTCACCTGTATCTATATCTAGAGCATTGTCGCGCAAGTTGGAGTCGCTCATAATATCTATATTGTCGAACACAATGTTTCTACTGCGACGAATCACAGGGTGTAGCAATACTGCACGGTTGCCTTTAGGGTCTGCTGTGCGCACTACCAAAGAATATTGTGCATCTGGTGAGTTATTTATATTGCGGAAGAAAATTGCAGAAGCATCTGCAACGTGACCTCCAGACATACCAACATATTCTGTACCTCTATATGGCATAGGACCAAATACCACTTGCATCACCACATGTTTTTTTAGTGTGATTACGTCTTCTCTTAGGTCATCAAAGAATTGCTCTTCAGCATCACAGATATTTGATTTTGTTTTTAATACTGCAAATGCTTGTTCAAAAGAATTAAACACATATTTACATGGGTCTGCTTCAACAAATTGATTAATAGTAACAAATACGGTATCATTTATTATTACCAATTCTTCATTTTCGCAAACAATGTTTTCATAGTCTTCACCACAAACACCTGAATATGGAATCTCATTATGATCATCTTGTTTCCATCCTGTTAGTTTGGTAAGTGTGTTTTTAGCATCGTATTTTATACCATCAGTTTGATTAACATCATGCTCCCAATCATTGGTATCACCTTCTATTCTTACCCAATTGTAGCCATCGTATCCTGCTGGGATTTGAGCATAAAAATAGCTATTACATTTAGCGGCTGTAACCCAACCAACTGGTTTGCTATCGTCGTATGTAAAATAATACACTGCAATGCGAGCATCTCCTTTGTCCCAAGTTTCATCTGGATCTCTCCATGTACTAGCAGATCCTACTTTAGGGTCTAAGAAAACTTTTTGAGCATCTGTTATCTCACCACCAATGTAGATTTTGCCAGTATTTTTATCAAAATAGAAATCGTAGATACCATCTTCTAGAACTATATTTGCTGGGTTATCACCAGTACCACCACCAGAATAAGGTACAGGAGAATCTATTTTTACATCTGCGTAAAATTCATCACCACAAGGGCTCTTCTTTACTATTTTTATTGCATCTTTTGCTTTAGAAATTTCTTGCCCCAATAGTACCAATTCATAATCGTTTTCATCACTTGGTTTCAACTCAATACCATTTTCCCAATCTTTATTGACACCCATTAGGACGTATTTTATAGTCGATGGTGATGGAGTGATATAGATTCCTTCACTTTCCTTAAAGTAAAAATCGTATGTACCAGTTGGTAGTTTGATGTTGTTATCTTTATCGCGACTAACCTTTGCAGAGCAAGATGATTCTTTTACTGTATCGTAGAAATCACTTCCACAAGGATTTTTTCTTACAACTTTTATAGCATCTTTTGAATTATTTATAGATTGCTCTAATAGCATGTATTCACCATCTTTGTCTGGATTTGGTACTAATTCTATACCAGTAGTCCAATCATTGTTGACGCCCATAAGGACTAATTTTATAGAAGATGGTGAAGGTGTAATGTAGATTTTACCTGCTTTATAATAGAAGTCATAAGTTCCATCTGGTAACTTAATATTATTATCACTATCTTTAGTAACCTTCGCAGAACAAGGAGAATCCTTAACATCACTATAATATGCCAATTTTGTACCATTATTAACAGGTACTACTTTCACTGCATCCTTAGAGTTGGAAATTTTCTGATTCAACAGCATATATTCTCCCTCGTTATCTGGATTAGGTTCAAAAGCAATCCCTTTTGACCAATCATTCCCTACCCCCATAAGAGTATAAGTAATAGAAACAGAAGCACTATTTATTCTTAATAATGGATTGCCTACAAAAGTAACACTACCAGAAATATTTGAATCTAAGTTAAAAACATCAGTCTTTGTATATCCATATTGAATACGACCTCCTACGCCTCCTCCTTCGCTTGCCCACTTAGAATCAACTGTCATAAATCCTAATTTTGTGCAGCCTCCCCAGTTCGGTAGTTTTGATGTTTTATAAAGATTGTCAGACCCACTAACCTTAGTAAGTAGGAAACCTTCTGACCAACTATCGTGACCAACTAATACTTGCAGTTTCTTCCCACTTGCTATACTTTGTTGTATCTCTGGATAGTCACTTATATCAAAATATATTATAGCATCTTTTTTGATGTCCGCACCAAATGCACATGTTATTGATAGAATCATTACTACCAATAAACTTAATATTTTATTTATCATTGTTGTTTTCATAATTTCTTCCCTCCTCATTAATAAATTGCCCATAAATATTTTAATCCGTCTGCTTCACCATACACGTCGTGAATGTGCATATAATATTTACCGACAGCATAATTTGAAATATCTAAAGTAAATTTAGATGGAGCATCGTCGAAATTGTTATAATACAAACGTTGTTTTAAATCAAACTCTCCTGTAGTTTTATTATATGCGCTTTCAGGGAACACACCTACAGATGCCATACTACCTGCAGTTTGGAGCGTAAGCTGAGATTGAGCATCGTATGTTTTTTCAAATTCTATGATTTTATATACCTCCTCGTCTTGACAACCTGTACCTATTTGATATGCAACAGACTTTGTCAGATAGAAGTTTGCCAACCAATTACAACGCTTAGCAGGGGTAAGCATTACCGCAAAATACATCTTAGCACCATCTTTCATTGCGGTATTTCCCAACTTATCAAATGTGCATGTGTACCAGCCATCTGCACCTTTACTCATTCCTATAGACTTAATGGTAAAGATAAATTCTAGAATATTGCTTGGATTTGGTCCATAGAATAGCGACACACTATTTATCTCGTCGTCACTATCCAATCTAAATCTTACTGTCATCCTTGGTTTATCATCTATATACTCTGTATAGAACTCTACATCGTATGGAGCCAAGAATCCTCTGTCTCCACAACCAATCGCAGAAGCACTTGTAGTTCCTTCTATTTCGCAAATACTACCCACTTTTGTTTTGGTTGTAACCTCATCTCTAGTAGTATTGTAACTTCCCTCGTCTTCCAATGTCAATACAAATTTATAATTTGTAGAATGTTCCAGATTTCCTACAGAATATTCAGTTACGCTAGGATTATCTAATGTAATTATTTTACTATCACTATTATCAAGGTTGATAACTTCTAATTTTGCAATTTTTACATCAAATCCAGGATTATCCCATGACAATTCTACTACATATTGAGTTGTTTTGATCACATTCAAACCGATTTCTATATCACAATGTTGAGTTGAAAGTTTACCCTCATTATCCAATTCAAAGACACCAACAGCTTTTACTTCTCCTTCATCTTGTTTCTTTATTTTTGTTTCTAGTCTAAACTCTTTGGTGTAATCTATCGCATTGTCAAATTTGAAAGTCAATTTACCTTCTCTAGTATCGATAGTTGAGCATTTAACAGGTTGGGCACCATTTGACAATTCATAAAAATCTTTATTGTCATTAAAACCATCGCTAAATTCTAAAATTTTAAGAGAAATTGTCTTCTTATCTTGTAATACGTTTATATCTGTAAAGGTAAGACACTCTGTTCTCACTGGAGTATAAGGATCGCTATATGGCGAAGCTGATAAGTAGGCACCATCTTTATATGCGCGAACAAAGAACTCGTATTCAACAGAAGGAATCAAGTGTGTAATAAGATATTCTGTCTCTGTAGTTGTAGCAACATTAAAGTGAGTAGTTTCACCATTTTCTATTTTATGACCATAAATAGTATAAAAGTCTGGTTTAGTGCCAGGTTCAGGGAAAAGACAATTACTATTCCAAGAAAGTTTTACTGATGTAGACTTGCCATCTGAAAGTACTGGAGTACCTGGCAAACCGTATGTAAAGGAATATTTTGTAGCATCGTTTTGATCAGACACCGCTGTAGCATTACCTGTAAAAGGTCCATTCTTTTCACGAATGAAAATCATTTCTACTTTTTCATTATCATTATTATCTTTTGTAGTAGCCTTAATTGCTATTTGATAATAAGTATTACCTGTTAGGTCTAGACCATCTAGATAACAAGAATAAGATTCATCGCCAGTAAACTCATACACACAGATTAACCTTCCTGCATCATCATGTACAAATTTACCATCTTCCATTTTATAGAAATCCTCTGCTTCTACACCATCTGGAAGTCTTTCTAAAGTAGTAAACTTAATAGATGGATTTTCTGGCTTCGCGCCATTTTCGTACTTAAACACCTCAAATGTAGTATTTTTGTTTACACCATTGTAATGGAATGTAAACTCCATCATATCATCTGTACGTTGTTTTTTTACGTCTATTTTAAAATCTGTCTGAGCCACCGCCATTAAGGAGCATAAGAACAAGCTCAATAAAAGTAAAATTTTTCGCATATTTTTTTGTTTTATTTTATTCTAGTTTAGCGTGCAAATGTAACATTTTTGTAACATATATGCAAACGATTGAATAAATTTCTTAAAAATTGTTGCAAGAGGTACGTAAAAAGGACGCATGAACCTTTTTATAGAATCATGCGTCCTTGCAATAACTATTATCTAATGATAAGATTTTCAGTGGTGATGATGAGGCTTGTGGAGCTTTTTCTCTATCCACTTTCCTTCTAACTCCCAACTATTCAAGAGCCAACCTCCACAATTTGGACAAAACTCTGTAACTCCACAATCACGGCACATATCGAAGCGACGGCCGCAATGGTCGCAGGTGTATTGAGTAGATTGCATAATTCTACCCGCAAGCGACACACCACATATCTTGCACTTCGCTTCAGAGTCTTCTGGACGTTTTATAAGACTATTTAGCATTGGAGTTTTATACACCGGACGCTCTCCGTATGGAGGTTTTAATTCTTCTTCTTCAGACATAAAATTTATTTTTTACGTGTTCTAAGCCATTCCGACATAAATCTGTCGTAAATGATATAACCATTTTCTGTTTTATAGATTATTTCATTTTCCTCTAATTTAGAAAGCGAAGCGCTCACACTACTTGCCCCTTGAAGTTTATACTTAGCAATAAATTCACCTGCATAAATTTCTTTTACACAACCTTCGCTCGCTACAGCTTCTATCAAACGAACATTACTTGCTGTATAAGAATTCAACAAGTCTATATAGGAGTAAGAATTCTCTGCAACTATCTGATTTATTGCAAATTCCATTAAATCAAGCGCAACATCTTCACCATAACCATAAAGCCTATTTAGTATACTTTGCACATACCATGTATGACCTTCAAATCTATCATAAATAGCACTGAATACCTCAAAATGTAATTTGATTCCTTTTTTCGCAAAATTATCAATTGCAAAACGTGCATATTCTCCCTTTTCTATCTCTGCTATATTAAGAATTTGGGTACTCTGATAAAAAGGTCTTGTAGAAGATGTAAACATTTTTTGCATCAGCCGCTTTTTACTTCCTGCAAAAATAAAGTTCACATTGGGCAAAAATTGAATATACGAACGAAGAAGCGCTTCTACTCCTTTCTCTGGATACTCAGTAATTTGCTGAAATTCGTCTATCGCAATATAACAACGTTTCTCGGAAGAAGCCAAATAATTGAAAACCTCTTTAAGAGTACTTTCTTCGTTTGCCGAATTAATATCTATCGACGCTTGAGGTAGTCCTGTTAGTTCATCAAATGTAAAAACAGGACGAATACTACGTATAAACGAACCTATACGTGAAAGCGCCTTTTGTGGAACTGAATCTAATTTACCTAAAACCGTTTCTGCAAAAAGTTTAACAAAATCACCTAGAGTTTGCGTAGAAAGAATATCCATGTAAAGAGTAACAACATCTGAATCTTCTTTCTTGATATTATAAAAAGAGTGAAGAATCAAACCTGTCTTACCCATACGACGAGGTGCTATAAGAGTTACATTTCTACCATTGTAAAGTGCATCTATTATAGTTTTAGTTTCTTGTTTTCTATCACAGAAAAACTCTGGGCTATGATAACCCGAAATTAAAAAAGGGTTGTTAGTTCTCATATTTCACATTTTACGTTACGTAATTTACGTAATGCAAAAATAAGAATTAAAATTTAAGTTTCCAAATATATAAAAACAAATTTCGTAAATCACGTTACGTAATTTACGAAATGACTTTAATTAATTTCCACACCGAAGGTTATACTAGGAATAGGATCTGTAAACCAACCAGTATCTACTCTAAAACCACCTGTGCGTGCTTCGGCAAATGCGTGCCAAGATACTAATAGATAAGCATTTGCTTTATAACTAATTCTATATTTTGCACCCAACCCTATATCGAAATAGTTTGCATCGTATTCACTACCACCATATTCAGAAACCCAGTGGTGCTCGTATTGATAGCCAGCATAAACAAACACGTTGAATTTTGGAAATTTGTTTGTGTTCAACAAGTCTATTGAAGTACCAATTCTCACACCCAATGTATGTTCGCCATCTGTATAATCACTATTTACATAACCATAGTAGCTATAAAGTGGTGCTACAGACACTTTCCAACGTGGAAAAAGTTTGTAACCTATCTCTGGCATAAGTAACACATTGAACTGGTATGGGTCTAGGTGAAAACCAAAGTTACCACCGTATGTAATGTTGCTAAGTTTGAAGAAACTTTGCTTTTTAGTAGTTGTAGTGGTGGTTTGAGCAGCAGACTCTGCGCCTGTTTCTTGTGCCCACAAAGTAGTTGGGAGCAATAAAGATATAGCTAAAACTAGCCATAGAATTAATTTATTCTTTTTCATAATATTTGAATTTTTGGTTCTGCTAAAATATTAAATATTTGTTAAATCCACATTACTTTTTTCTAAAAATATTACTTTTGTACACCGAAAACTTATCAACAACTTAAAATGAAAAAGATAATTATACTTCTTACCTCTATATTATTAATTACAACACCTGTTTTAGCAAAGAAAAACGATGATGTAATGCTTACTACCACATTTCTTGTGGTAATGCCAAAGGCAAAATCGGCTGAGGTTACTAAAACACTTAAGAAGCAAGCGGGCGTGAAAAAGGTTGAAACCAACCTAAAAGACCAAACAGTGGTGGTAACTTTCTCTGCAGAAGAGAATACAGTTTCAAACCTTTTGAAGCAATTTAAACAAATGGGAGTAACTGCCGCAGCTATGGAAACAGGCTGTTTTGGCAGTAAAGAAGGCTGTATTAATGCCATAAAACCTGAAAATACCATGAAATAAACGTGAGTCTAGAAGATATTTTTAAAAATATATTGAATTTTTGCTTAAAAATTTTGGTGAATTAAAAAATTGTCTTACCTTTGCAATCGCAAAAACGATGGTGCCATAGCTCAGTTGGTAGAGCAAAGGACTGAAAATCCTTGTGTCCCCGGTTCGATTCCTGGTGGCACCACAAAAAAATAGAGACTCTGACGAGTCTCTATTTTTTTGTGGCGCCAATCCGTTTTTATATTCGGGCTTCGCCCGCCAGCACGAGTGCTGGTGCCTTACGGCAGAAAAAAAAGACTCAAACGAGTCTCTTTTTTTGTGTTACCTTAAATCAAAAAACTTCACTACCTTTCTACTCATCGGCGGACACTGAATGCTTGCGATGAGTTCTACAGATTCAAACTTGATATCTGGAGCAACACGCACTTTAGAGCGGAAGATATCTTTGATTTGTTTTACGAAGGCATCTGAGCGGTTTTCGCTACCAATGCGTATTTGTATTTGATCGGTGCCAAGTGAGTTTGTAAACACTTCTACTATATAGTTTTGCACCTCTGGGATATTATCTAAGATATCGAAAAGCACTGGAGGATAGATTGTAGTGCCTTTAAACTTAATCATCTGACCTTTACGACCTAAAACTGAGCTCAAGCGTGCACTATTTCTACCACATTTGCAGCCTTCAGCAAAACGGATACACATATCACCTGTTTTGAAACGCACAAGTGGCATGGCTTCCACACCAATGGTGGTGATGGTAACCTCGCCTATCTCGCCATCTTTTACAGGAGTGTTGTTTTCATCTAGAAGTTCTACAATAATTAAGTCGGCAGGGATATGACCGCCATTGTGTGCTTCACACTCGGTAAACGAGGTTTGCATTTCGGTGGAAGCGTATGTAGAATATAGTTCTAGTGAAGGCCATTTTTCGTTGATACGTTTGCCAAGGGTGGTAAGTTCACCATCTGGAGTGCGAAGCGCCTCACCTATACACACTGCTTTTTTAAGGCAAGAATTGTTGTAGTCGATATTGTTGTTTTCGGCAAAGTCTATCATTTTCATTAAGAAAGATGGCACCACCATACAAACAGTAGATTTCACTCTGTTGATAGTGTCCCATTGAAGTTCTGGAATGCCGTTGCCCACGCGCACCACGCCACAACCAAGCTCACGTGCACCCATAAAGTATGCAAGTCCTGCCATAAAACGACGGTCGATAGTGGTCATAAGTTGCATTACGTCTTCTTTTTTAAAGCCAGCAATAGAGAAAGAGCTTGCTTCGTTGTAAGAAAGGCGTTGAAGGTCGCCTTCTGTAAGGGCAAAGGTAACAGGATTGCCCAGTGTGCCAGATGTGGTCACATAGTCTATCACATCCACAGGGTCTGCACATAGGAAATCGTTGTTGAAAAACTGCAAATCTTGTTTTGATGTGGTAGGCAGTTTTTGCAAATCTTCTATTGTGTTTATTTGAGATACATCGATATTGTTTTCCTGAAACATTCTTTTGTAGAATGCTGAACGCTTTGCCACGTAGGCAAGAGTTTCTCTTAATCTTTCCTCTTGAAATGCTTTAATTTCCTCTGCACTTTTGTAATGAAGACTTCTATCTTTTATCATAATCTCTAAATTTTTGTTTAGGCGTGGCCTATTTTCTTTGATAGATATTCTGTTCCTAATATTTCTGAGCAAGTTACTGCCGATGATATTGTGGTGCCCAAACAGCCGTGAATATTTAAGTTTTGACCTGTAAGTAGTAGGTTTGATATGCGGGTTTGAGCAGGCATAAGTGTTACGATAGGGTTTCTACAGTCTTTTACTATGCCATATGCACTACCTTCTGGTGTGGCAGTGTAGTCTCTATATGTGAGTGGCGATGCTGTATAAACCTTTTCTATGTTTTCCTTTATGTATGGGAAGTGTTTGCTAATAAGTTCTATACTTGCCTCGGCGTAACGTTGTTTAAATTCTTTGTATGCCTCACCTCTGCAGCCTATGGTAGAGTTTGCCCACTGCTGGCAAAACGAAAAATGCATAGGCACAAGCAATGTGACCACATCTGTATATTCACTATTTGGGCACGGCTGCATAGACATCATTAAACTTGATATCTCGTATTTGCTATAGTCTGCCTCTGCCGACCACACATCTGGAGTACTAAACACATAGTGATTTTGATTTAAGTTCTTCACTGTGTTTGGTTTAAGTAGCAAATATGTGGTAAAAATGCCGTATGTGTTTGGCAGTGAGTTTATTCTTGTAAAGAATGCTTTTTTGTAAACGGTGTTGTTTTCAAGCAGCGAGAATGTAACCGAAGGGTGCAAAGAAGAAATTATCCATTTAGAATAAAATCTCTCGCCACTAGAGAGTTCTAGATATTCTGCTTTGTCGCCTTCTAAATGTATTTTAGACACTTTTGCGTTTAGCACCACATCTCCACCATGCTTTTTAATCTCATCGGTAAGTAGGTCTGCCACTTGTTGCGAGCCGCCAGAAAAAGCGTACGCACCTTCGATATTTGAATTGGTAATCATACCATATTCGTATAAAGAAGTGGTAAGTTTGTCGCCTGCAAACAAAGCACAATTGCCTGCTATTACAGATTTTAGACGTTCGTCTTTAAAGTATTTTTCTATCTCGCTATATGCAGACACAGAAAGTAACTCTATGCCGCCTCTTGATATTTTACCTTCTTTTAGGGCATCTTTTGAAATAAGATTACTAAAAGACTTTAGCAGCCCTGTAAAGGATTTTATCGCTTCTCTTTCGTGAGGGAACTGCTCTGAAAGCGCCTCGGCAAACCTTTCGTGCCCCATGGCGTGTGAATAACTTTTGCCATCTGGGAAATGGAAGTGGTCGAAACCATTTTCGTCGAGTTTTTGAAGCTGTAAACTGTCCATTATACCCAAATATTTGAAATATTGGTGCATAATTTGACCTTCAGACAAACTTCCCACATAGTGCATACCTGTGTCTAAGGTGCGACCATTGCGATGAAACGACTGCAAACAACCACCTATCACACTATGTTGCTCAAGCACACAAACGCCCAAACCTTCTTTTGCAAGCATTACACCGCAAGAAAGGCCTCCCAATCCGCCACCTATTATTATAACATCATACTGCTTCATCTTGTTAGTATATATAGCGTTTCCGAACTATCTTTATCGCACTTGTGAATCTTGATTTGCAAGTGGTTTTCAACAGCGAAATCTCTCATCCACTTCTCGCTCACAAAGGTAAGTTCTGTGGTTGTTTTATTAAATTTAATAATGCGGGTAGACCACACTTCTGTTTGTTTTATCTTTTCGTGTTTTTCTGTTTGGCTTGCGTCGCCATCTCTCACAAGTATCATACCGCCTTCGTTTAGGCTTGATAGAGACCTTAGAAGTATGTCTCGTTGCGAATTTTCGTCTACATAATGAAGACTATCGTTGAAAAGTATGGCGTCAGACTTTGGTATATCTACTGTTCTGCTATCGGCACACAAAAACTCTACATTGCCGTTTTTACACAAGAAAGAATGGTTACACTCCTCTATCTTTTCGCTATCGTAGTCGATACCCAGCACTGTGCGTTCGCTAGAGAGTAGTGCCAACATAAACGACATTTGACCATAGCCACAGCCTATATCGGTGATGGTGGCATTGCGAGGGATAAGCCTGTCCCAAAGGTCGTAATATCCATCTAAACGGCATTTAATTCTCATATACCACTCTAGTGTAGGGCCCTTGTAGATGTAATTTTTGATAATGGCTTCTTTAAAGTATGGGTCGGTGGTTCTGCTCCACTGTGCTTCATACATTTTATATTGCTCTTTGTACCACTTACGATACATTTTTGCTTGCTCTTGATATGTGGTGCCAAATGTTTTGTCGCCATATTTTATTCTTGGCATGGTGCGCACAGCCATAGTGCCGTGTTTTATGTAAAATGCCTGACGTTTCGACGAAATATGGCCTGTGCCGTATATTAGCATTGGCAAAATATCGAGTTTAAGCAGGTGGGCAAGATAGAATGCACCTTTGTGGAAACGCTGTATTGAAAGGTCGGCAGAGCGTGTTCCCTCTGGGAATATCATTACAGAATAGCCTTCGGCTATGCGTTCTTTTAGTTTTTCTTCCAAATCTTCGTAGCCGTTGCCTGCGCTAAAGAAGTCGGCATAGCGCACAATCCAACCAAAAAGAGGCGATTTCCAAACATAATGTTTTGTCATCATCACTATTTTTGGTGTAGTAGAAAGCATTAGCAAAATGTCGATAAACGACTGGTGATTTGCAATGATTAGGGCTGGCTTTTTGTATGTTTCGCCGTGTGGATTTTCCCTTACTGTTTTCACGTTTACGGTGTAAAGATAGAAACGGATTATCCAATAAATCATTTTGTGTACGGCATATTTCTTTTGTTCTCTTTTAAGTGGAAGCACCAAAATTGGAATCATATACACTTGCAAGAAAATGCAACCGCATAGGAAGTAAAGGAAACAATATAGCGTATTTAAAATGCTCAAAATGGTGAATGGGAAACCACCTTTTTCTATTTGGTTTGAAACAAGTAGTCTAAAGAGCATTGGTTGCACGGTGTATGACACAAGCACCACTATGCTAAGGCCTAGCACAGAAATAAACGCTATAGATTTAAGCGCAGGGTGCTCAGCAAACACAAGCACGCCCATACCCACAATGGCAGTGAATGCCGAGAAGAATATGGCTATTTTGTGTGCACCGAATACTTTTTTGCCGTTTTTATACTCTTGGAGCAGCCCGTCCATTGTGAAAATACTAAAGTCGTCGCCTATACCAAAGATAAATGTGGCAAGGATTACGTTTACAATGTTGAACTTAATGTCGAGTAGCGCCATAAGTCCAAGTATAATTACCCAACTTATTGCCATTGGAAGGAAGGTAAGCATACGGATACATTTTAATACGTCAGCGTCAGCTACGT
>CALDPN010000156.1 GCA_937911235.1 uncultured Bacteroidales bacterium | reverse complement strand
CAATGAGTATTTTTATAATGCTATTAAAAAATATGGTTGGGAAGAATTTTCACATGAGATTTTGTTCACAAATTTGACAGAACAAGAAGCTGCTGAGAAAGAAAAATCTTTAATTGCTAAGTGGGATTTAATGAATAGGCGCAATGGGTATAATATTGAATCAGGTGGTAATGTTGGTAAAACAGTGTCTGAAGAAACTAAGAAAAAGTTGTCAGATATTACAAAGAAACAAATGACTCCTGAAGCTAGAGAATATTTGAGACAATGCACTCTAAAACAATTTGCTGAAAAAGGACATCCGACTAAAGGTCGTGCTTGTTCTGAGGAAAAGAAAAAGAAGATAAGTGATTCTCATGGTTTTCACAAGAAGAAAATTGCCCAATACACTTTAGATGGAGAGTTAATCGCTGTTTATTCTAGTCTGCACGAAATGGAGAGAGAAACTGGGTGTTTCAGAAGCGCTGTTATTAATTACATAAATGGTCGTGCCTCTTATTGTTACGGGTATGATTGGAAATACATATAAAGGAGGTGACGGGAACCGATGGTAGCAAATCCATTCCTCGAGTCGTTTGATGTGTCTGCGATAGACAAAGAAATTGCGGTTAGACTTGCTAGAAAATCATATTTAGAGTATGTTAAATACACTAATCAAGGATATAAAGAGTCTAAATTCCACAATTATTTGTGTAATGAGATACAGAAGTTTATTGAGAAAGTTGATTCACACGCTTTTGATATTTTGCTATTATCGGTTCCGTGATTTCCACCACAATTTGGCAAGAGTACTACAGTAACAGAAACATTGCCGTCGTACTATTTGGGTAAATATCCTGACAAAAAAGTAATTATCTGTGGTTATAATGAAGATTTTGCTATTAGATTTGGTAGACGTAACAAAGAGAAGTTAGAGGAGTTTGGTCCTGACATATTTCCTGAGTGTGTTCTAGCAGAAGCACCAAGGTCTAACGTTGAGTTTGAAACAAAACAAAAAGGACGTTGCATCAGTCGTGGTATTTTATCTGGTTTGACTGGTAACACAGCAGACTTATTTATAATAGACGACCCGATAAAGAATAGGTCTGAGGCTGATTCAGAAACCATGCGAAACACGGTATGGAACGAATATCTTAACTCTGTAAGAACTCGTATTAAACCGGGTGGTAAATTAATTGTAATACAAACAAGATGGCACGAAGAAGATTTGTATGGTATGATTGCTAAGAACGAGAAAAACGTAACAATCATTAACATACCGTGCGAGTGTGACGAAGAAAACGACATCCTTGGACGTAAGATAGGCGACAGCTTATGTCCTGAGATTGGTAGAGGTAACGCTTGGTTAAAAGAATTTAAACAAGCTTACGTTGGTAAAGAAGGTTCTAGAGCTTGGACGGCTCTTTACCAAGGAAAACCTGTCGCTATGGAAGGTAACTTAATTAAGAAAGAATGGTGGCAGTATTATGAGCAACCATGGAAAGAATTGGGATTACCTTACATAATTATCTCGGTAGACGCCGCATTTAAAGATGGAGACGACAATGACTATGTCGCAATTCAGGTGTGGGGTAAACGTGACAACAATTATTATTTGTTGGACGCCCTTAAACAACATTTGAATTTTGTAGACACGCTGGCTGCAATCAGAAACTTTAGAGCGCAATATCCTGATACAATATTCGTCTTGATAGAGGACAAAGCGAACGGGACCGCGATTATAAACGTTCTCTCATCAGAGATGGAAGGCGTTATACCAGTTAAGCCTGAAGGTGGTAAAGTTACTAGAGCTAACGCAGTCTCACCAGCAATAGAGTCAGGACGCGTGTTTCTACCACGATTCGCATCGTTCACGGATGAGTTTGTGAGCGAATGTAGTGCGTTCCCGAACGGAGCTCATGACGACCAGGTTGATGCGATGACACAGGCACTAAATAGAATGTTGTTCGTGGACGCTGATGTGGTAGCGCCACAACATATTAAATATACAAGATATACAGAAGACATGTACGAAGATTTCGAAAATGCAGACGACGATTTAAAAGAATATTTAATTAAGCTTTGGGGTTTCCCGTTAGAGGATGAGGATTATTTATGAAGAAAGTAAACGAGACATGGTTAGAGTTGTATAACGACGCTGTTGCAAAACGCTCTAACATGGACAAACAAATTAAAAGACGAACAGACCTATATAAAGGTATTGCACAACCAATCGACCCTAAAACCGGGACGCCTGCTAAAAAGAGGGCTGATTGTAAAAGAAATATGTGTTTTGAGTTGATTGAGACACAGATAAATAACGCAATACCACAACCAAAAGTAACACCAAGAGACGCTGAAAATATTAATTTAGCAATAGACTTGGAAGGTTATCTACAAATGGAAATGGATAGACTTTGTTCTGAAGAAACCAACGATAACGCAGAACGTGGAGTTTTAAAACAAGGCTCTGGATTCTATTTGGTTGGTTGGGATGAAACAAAATCAACTCCTGTTTCACAAGGAGAATTGTTTGTTAAGTATTATCCGTTGAAAGACGTGTATTTACAACCAGGAGTTACAGAATTTCATGATTTAGAATATATTTTTGTAAAAGATTTAGTTTCTAAAAAGAAAATTAAAGATGTGTATGGTGTAGATATTCCAGAAGGTCCTGAATTTAAGGGATTGAACACATTAATCACTGTGTATTATTATAATGATGACGGTGAAGTTAGTCGTTATGGTTGGATTGAGAACACAGATTGTGTTGTGTTTGATGAAGAAGGTTATGAACTAAGAAAAATTAAAGTTTGTAAAGAATGTGGAGAACCGTTACACGACAAGAAAGAATGTCGTTTGTGTGGTTCTAAAAAACACGAATATGTTACTTTAGAAAAAGAAACACTACAAGAAGATTTAATCAAAGGCGACCCATCACAGCCAGGGTCAGAACGAGTAATTGCTAAAGCTGGGACTGCTATTCCTTATTATAAAATAAATGAGCTTCCGTTCGTAATGCGTAAAAACATTAGCGATGACGAAAGCATTTATGGCGTTAGTGACATAGATAGACTTGAGGGCAACCAAATTAGTATGAACAAAATTCTTACTAAGATGGAAGAAAATGTAATGAAAGCCGGTTCTTTTGTTACAATGCCTACAAACGCAAATATTCCTAACACAGATGAAACTTTAAAAATTGTTAAATTAAAAGACCCTAATATGATAAAAGCGTTTAGTGTTCAAACTGTTCAAGCGAACATGCAACAAGACAACATTTTACAAGAACAATTTTATCAAATGGGTAGAGATAGTTTGGGTATCACAGATTCATACCAAGGTAAGAGAGATACTACAGCAGAAAGTGGTAAGGCAAAACAAGTTAGTGCTGCACAAGCTGCTGGTAGAATGGAATCTAAACGTAGAATGAAAGATGCTGCTTACGCCGATTTGTATAGACTTATGTTTAAATTCTTACTTGCTTATTGTGATGAACCAAGAACATATGCTAGAATGAAACCTAATGGAGAATACATCAAAGGTACTTTCAGTAGATATAATTATCTTGACGGCGAACTTGGTGACATTTATTATAATGATAGATTTTTATTCAGCGTAGACGATGCTAGTACATTATCTACAAACAGAACAGCAATGTGGCAAGAAACCACAAACAATTTAATGGCTGGTGCGCTAGGAAATCCTGCTGACCCACAAACATTATTGTTGTATTGGAATATTATGAAAGGATTGAACTATCCTTTGGCAAAACAAGCTATTGCTAGTTTGTCAGAAAGAGCACAACAATTACCGTTTGAATTACAACAAGCGATACAGAACAATCCTGAGATACTATCTGCGGTACAAACTCTGATTCAAAATCCAGACATATTAAAAGAAATTCAAGGAGGCGGTTCTGGTGGAAAAGAATAATTATGTTGTTTATTTACACGTGTCTCCAAACGAAAAAACCTATGTTGGTTTGACGTCACACAATAATCCAAATAGAAGATGGCAAAACGGACTCGGATATATGCGTCAACAAAAATTTTACAATGCCATTTTAAAATATGGTTGGGATAATTTTAAACATATTATTGTTGGTGAAAATTTGACACAGCAAGACGCTGCTGACCTTGAAAAAAAATTGATTGATAGTTTCAATTCCATTGAGAACGGATACAACGTTGACGCGGGTGGTACAATAACAAACGTCGGAGTTGTGTGGTCTGATGAAATTAGAGCTAAAATGGGAGCGCCTAAAAAAGGTAAAAAAGCGTCACGTGAGACGCGTTTGAAAATGTCAATTGCTCGTAAGGGTGTTCCTATTTATAAAAACAGAAAACCTGTAGTTCAAATGGATTACGATGGTAATGTGTTAAATATTTTTGACAGTGCACAAACAGCAGGTGAAAAATTAGGAATAAAACCAGGACATATAACAGAGGTTTGTAGAGGAAACAAATCTCGTAAAAAATCAGTAAGATATTATAATTTTGAGTATTATGAAGGAGGTGGCGCTAATGAAAATAGTAAACAATAATATTTACATTTCTCGTGGCGAAACTCCAACATACGAGGCTGATATTATTGATGTTGATACTGGTGCTCCATATATTATTTTGGAAAAAGTTTTAAATCCGACAATAG
>CALDPN010000155.1 GCA_937911235.1 uncultured Bacteroidales bacterium | reverse complement strand
TACAAGCAGAGGGTCGGCGGTTCGAATCCGTCATCGCCCACAAAAGAAGCAAATCAAAAGATTTGCTTCTTTTTTTTATTATCCACCCTTCTACTGCGCCATATTTGCGCCAATTTTTATTTCATATACTACTTTTCTACTTGTAAAATTAACTTTCATCAATATTTCTTTCTATTTATGCTAAAAATTGTTATTTTTGTATGATAATATAAAATTGTATGAAATTAAAAATTATTTCTATAGTAACTATTGTGCTAGTATTAGCACTAAGCGGTTACCTCTATTTTCAATTCTATTTTGTATTTGGAGAAGGAGTTAAATCTGGAGAATTAAATTACCTTGTAAAAAAAGGATATGTATTTAAAACCTACGAGGGAAAATTAATTCAAAGTGGTTTTAAAGCGCAAGCGCCAGGTACAATTCAATCTTATGAGTTTAAATTTTCGGTAGAAGATAAAGTTATAGCAGATTCGCTAATGCGTTGTAGTGGTAAAAACGTTGAATTACACTACAAAGAATACCTAGAGCCACTTCCATGGCGCGGAGTAAGCGAATTTGTTGTAGATAAGATTCTTTCTGTACAATAAATATTTAAATTACAGAGCTAAGATGATTCTAGAGAAAGAAATTTTTAAGGCGGGAAAGATAAATAAAACTCACGGAGTAAATGGTGAGCTTAATTGCGCTGTAAATGCAGACACAATAGACAAGGCTGAATATATGGTCCTAGATATGGATGGTATATTTGTGCCTTTCTTTATTTCTAATATAAGAGTGAAATCACAAAATGCAGCACTTATTACATTAGAAGACATAGAAGACGAAACAGAAGCTCGCAAACTAATAGGAAAGGATATTTACCTACCAATCGCATTAATGGAAGAGGAAGATATGCTTTCATATGAATATTTTGTAGGTTTTACAGTGGTAAATGCCGAAGAAAAACTTGGAGAAATTTCTTTTGTAGATGACCAAACTGTAAACATTTTATTTGGAATTAAAACCGACAACGGCGAGATTTTACTACCTGCAGTAGAAGATTTCATAGAAGAGGTTGATAACGAAAATAAAATTCTATACACAAATTATCCTATAGAATTGGTGGAATTAAATAAAAATTCCTAACTTTGTATGTTACTTAATTAGAATTGTTTATTAAACTGAAATATTATGAGTATATTAAGTGAACGCTTAGCACAATATGATGTGCCTCAAAAAGCAAAAGCAGCTGGAGTTTATCCTTATTTTAGACCTATCAGTTCAGACCAAGACACAGTGGTTCAGATTGATGGCAAACCAGTATTAATGTTTGGTTCAAACAGTTATCTAGGTCTTACAAATCACCCAAAGATTAAAGAAGGTTCTATCAAAGCTGTTGAAAAGTATGGTACAGGATGTGCTGGTTCTCGTTTCTTAAACGGAACACTAGACATCCACATTGAACTTGAAGAAAAGCTTGCTAAACTTGTAGGTAAAGAAGAAGCTCTTGTTTATGCTACTGGTTTTACAGTAAACTCTGGTGTTGTTCCTTGCCTTGGTGGTAGAGAAGATTACCTTTTATTAGACCGTTTAAATCACGCTTCTATTATCGAAGGTTCTCGTTTGAGTATGGCTAAACAATTCAAATATCGTCACAACGATATGGAACAACTAGAAAAGTTCCTTCAACAATGTGAGCCAGACAAAATTAAACTTATTGTAGCAGACGGCGTTTTCTCTATGGAAGGCGACTTAGCAAAACTTCCAGAAATGGTAGATTTAGCTAAGAAATACAATGCTTCTATTATGATTGACGAAGCTCACTCTCTAGGTGTATTCGGTGAAACAGGTGCAGGGGTTTGTGAACACTTTGGTGTACAAAACGATGTAGAGTTAGTAATGGGTACATTTAGTAAATCTCTTGCTACTATCGGTGGATTCATCGCTTCAAACAAAGATGTAATCAACTTTCTAAAACATAATTCTCGTACACTTATTTTCAGTG
>CALDPN010000154.1 GCA_937911235.1 uncultured Bacteroidales bacterium | reverse complement strand
CCACTATGGATTAGGTTGTTAATCATGGCCTTTATGCTACTTGCGGGAAGCAGTAGTGCGTGGGCGGCTGCATCTCTTATGGGAACAGACTTTCCTAATGGAAACTGGGATGGTGGTATAAGCTTACCATGTACTTTATATCTTGAGTCTAAGACTTATAATTTTAAGGTAAAAGAAAATACTACTTGGTATGAGGACCAAAATGAAGGTACAATGAACCCTGGTGATAGTTGGAAATTTTACAATTATGGTAAAGGAAATACGAAGTTGAAAATTTCTACTGCAGGGTATTATACTTTATCATGGAATGAGAGTACTAATACATTTTCAGTTGTTGAAGCAATTGCTACCGCTTATGTTGTTGGTGGTTATTATGGTGGAGCAGATAAAAATTATAGTTCTGGTAAGAAATTAACAAAACAATCTGATGGAACATACTCTGGAACATTTAGTGATTTTAGTGGTTCATGTTATTTTCAAATATATGATGATCTAGGAAGAGTTTGGGGATGTGATTATGTGAAGAAAAATGTAGGTGAAAGTGTAACATTAAACACTTCAAAAAATAATAAGGTAGAATATTCTCTTACAAGCGGTATTTCTTATATCTTTTCATTTAATCCTAATGATGGTACATTTTCAGTGAATACCGACTGCGACAATAACCCAGACTTCTCAGTCTCTTTATCAAAATCAGAGGTTGCAGTTGGTTGTACTGGTGTGACAGCATCAATAACAGGGAATGACAGTCCTACTGTTACTTGGAGTTCAAGTAGTACTAACGTGGCAACAATAAACAGTTCTACAGGTGCTATAACTATTAAAGCAGCAGGAACAACAACTATTACAGCTACAACAACCGAAGCTGGTGGATTTTGTGGAGGAGTTGAGAAAACAGCTACATTAACTGTGAAATCACCATCCGTAACAGTAAAAGCAAATGATAACTCACTATGTGAGGGTGAAACTCTCACTCTAACTGCTACTTTAACTAATTGTGGAGAAGGTAATTCAATCCAATGGTATAAAGAGGCTAATCCTATAGCGGGTGAAACAAGCACTACATTAACAATAAGCTCTGTAACTACAGCTAATTCTGGCAATTATAAAGCAGTTGTTAGTGGTGGCATTCTATGCTCAAATGTAGAGTCAACTCCAATCGCCATCACCGTTAACGCTCGTCCTAGCGCACCTAGTTTGAGCAATCCTGAACCTATTTGTTATGGTACACCATTCACACTACCTGAAAAGGATAATAATAAAAAAACTATTACGTGGGTAGGTGTTGACAATAGAACTTTATCTGGTTTAACAGCAGGTACACATACATATACAGCCAAAATAGTAGAAGATGGCTGCGAATCAACAACTGTAGATTATACAATTACAGTTAAAGAACAATTAGCAAAACCTGTATTGGAAATAACTAATGTTAAACAATGTGGTAGTAACTATACTGCAGGAAAGATTGTTATCAGCAATCATAATCCAAACAACACTTATATCCTTAAAAAAGACGGAAACCCAATCAATAAAGCATATAATGACGGATATTCAGTTTCTGAAAATGAAAAAGGAACATATACAGTAGAAGTAAGCAAAGATGGTGCGTGTGGAGCTACTTCTGATGATGTAACCATAGAAGTTATCAATAACACTCCTACTGTAAATCCTTTTGAAATTACTAAGCAAGCTAATGTGTGTATGGGTAACCCAGTAACACTATCTTACGATGGTACTGCACAAAGTGGAACAATTTCTTATGCTTGGTATGAGGGTGATAGCGAAGTGGTTATTGGAACAGAATCAACACTAACTATTCAACAAGCTAAAAATGCTTCATACAAATTAGTAGTAACAGTAACAAGTAATGATTGTCCTGCATCTGATGAGGCAACAACTACAGTAGAACCTAAAGCTGTACCAAGTGCGCCAACATTTGACGAATATGAAATGGATGCGTGTGTAAATCAGCAATTTACACTACCAAAGCCAAATAACATAAAATACGAAGAAGAACCATTGTGGACCGTAGATGGACAACCTACTACTGCAAGTCAAACTATCAACGTAGCTGGCACATATACATACACAGCTTATAAAAATGACGGATGTCCTTCACAAGGAACTCCATTTACCGTACGCGTTAACCCTCTACCTACAATAAACATTGGAGAGAATGTAACTGCTGTTCTTTACGAAGATGTAGTGTTAACTGCTACAGGAGAAAATATTGCGAACGTAATATGGACTGCTGATAAAGGTACTATTACTAGAGATGCAACTGACCCTAAAAAAGCGGTTCTTACCTATGACCAAGCAGATGATGTTACCGTTACTGCTAAAGCGATATCTGCAGCAGGTTGTGAATCTGCAGAAGTAAGTAAAAAAGTAACATTTGCAGCAGAAGATTGTAAACCTACTGCAGATAATACCAAAATTGAAATATGGTGTAGAGAAGTTGGAACATCTGTAGGGGTAAATCTAACTTGTTATGCGTGGTATAATAATGGAAGCGATGTAAAACTTAATGGTGACGGTGGAGCTACGACAAGTGTTACAAAGACTTCTACTATTGAAGGAGCGTCCTATACTTATCGTGTATGGACTATAAATATGAGTTCACATGGAAATAATACGGTAAAAGTCATATTTAAAAAATCAACTAGTAATTGGGATGGTCAAACAAACGACTTAACTGCAGGAACAAAAGGTAATAGATACTATTTTGTATATGACCCGAATAATCCTAAAGATGACAATAAAACCAAAAAAACTAAATCAGAATCACTTACCACTCCAAAACCTATCACCGCTCCTGCAGTAAAAACTGTGAGTGCAACAAGCGAAGAGGGAAGTGGTACAGTAACATTTACTGGTATGATTATTAAAACTGGTTGTGCTGCCACATCAAATATCTACTATGGTTATCAATTTAAGAAAGCAGATGAAGAATGGCCTACAAGTGGTGTACAAGCAAGTAATACCCCAGAGAAAGGCAAATTAATTCCATGTACAAATTCTTCAGCAACAGCATTAAATTACCAATTCTCTGCTAATATTGAAAATCTAGAAGACGGAGACTACCACTTCAGAGCATATATAATAAATGGTTATAACTTCACAAACTTAAATTACGACCAAGGTGTTTACTATGGTTTAGATAAACTTGTTACCGTTAGCACAGTAAAAGTACCAGTAACACGTGCTACTATAGAACTTACCGATGCTGAAGGTACTCTTGTTGCCAACGATAAAAAATATTGCGTTGGCGAAACAGGTTATATCAAGGTAACTTCTGATGTAAAATACACCACCATTCAATGGAAAACGGATAAAGGTACTGAGATTGATGTAAATGGTAATAACGGTATTTATTCATTTGTGGCAAAAGGGGATGATAACATTTGGGTAATGTTAAGTAATAAACACAATGATATAGATATACCTGCTATAAATGAAAATCCATTGGTGATAAACACATTTGCAGACCCTATTTTACCAAGGGTTTCGTTGAATAAGGTTTCTATTTGTTCTAACGATGAGGTGGGAGCTACAGTAAAACTTACCAACGTAGTAAAAGGACAAACTTATCAGCTATACCAACAAATAGATAATGGTGATGACACCTTTACAGAACAAGCTATTGGCGATGCTAAAACGCAAACAGAAGAAGTTACCGATAAGACCGAACTTATTCTACATACTTTAAATAATACAGCTAAAACTGGCAAATACTTTGTTAAGACATATACATCAGATTGCGAAGAAAATATAGTTGCTACACAACCATTTACATTTACTGTGGTAGATGCTGCTGAGGTATTTATTAGTATTGACCCTGCCAGTGCAGAAACGACACCTTGGATGCCAGCTAAGTTTACTATAAATGCTTCTGATAAGTATACACTAAATGTTACAAAAGGCAATCCAGCAGAACCTGCTACAGAAGTTGAAGTGAACCAAAATGGCAATAAAGTTTCTGTTAAGATTCCATTGCCAGAAGGTACTCAACACGTTACTGGTCAATATCAAAATATTACATTCCCACAAGGTGCAACTACCCAATACACCATAACAGCCACCTTATCGGCAACTGGTGGTGACAATCCTTGTGCAGCTCCTACAAGTGCAACTATTAATCTTGTTCCATACGTAGAAGAATGTACAATTGGACATTAAAATTATGAACCTTAGTAAGAAAAAATAAAAAATACACAATATGAAAAGATTTTATAACAATACAAAAATGAGTGGGGCGTTTAGCAATGCCCTACGAGTGCTTGCCTTACTATGCGTTCTATTAGGCGTTAGTAGTAGTGCATGGGCGGCAACTGGTTTCTATGAATATAATGGGAATGCACTTTCTATTAAGATTAATGGAAATTGGTATGACTTTAAAGTTGATGCTGGTGTATTTGATGCAATCAACTTGGGTAACTACCTACCTGGCACTGGTCCTGAATTACAAGAATTCTACTATCGAACCTATTTAACTAGTGGAGACAATGTTTGTCAAGATGGATCTGGCGTGTTTCTTCATATAGGGAATAGTGAGAAACAATGGGGGTATACAAATTCACAAACACAAAGTACAGAGTGGCCTCATACAAATAACAATGGCGACTGGTGTCAGCAATGGTCTGGTTCTGCAGATAATTCTATATTCTCTGACATTACAAGTGTTGGTAAAAAAGATTTAGGTTTGTATGTTAAAGCTGCCGTTGGTGGGGATTGTAGTTATGCTATTTATTTATCTAATAACCAAAGAAACTATCCTTTCACATACAACGTAGTTAAGACAATCTATTTAACTGGTTCTGGTGCTGTGGGAAAATGGGATAACTATTTTGAACCTGCTGAGCCTACAGATGATAAGGATATAGTAAGATTTAAGTTAAAGAATACAGACCAAGCTTTTCGTTTCTCCGATAATAGTAGCGATAATTGGAACTTTTTTAGAGCTGCAACGTACGATAATACAAAAGATGAAGGGGCAAATCTTTCACTAAGAAATGATAATGGATTACAAGATATTCAAGCCCAAATTTCTCAAGCCAATCGTGATGCAGGTTATTCTTCACCCGTATATTTTTACTATAATACTAGCACAAATAAATATTGGGTAAAAGCGTCTCAAAAAGCAGCCTACAAAATAGTTTTTGAAGACGGAACTGAGTTAGGTTGCACAGACTTAAATAAAGGTGAGGCTTGTACAAATAGCATAGACCTTGGTGAAGGAACTTATCGTTTTAAGATTTACAAAAATGGTAAAGAATATTATTTTCCAGCCAATGGTTCAGTTATTACCGACCAATTAGGTGTAAGTGACTTAACTGTGGGTGACCAATTAACTACCTTAAATGTAACTAAGTATAGTACTTGTACATTCAAATTGCAAGAAGTTGGTGCTAGTTTCCGTTTAACAGTAACTAACACCAAACTAGAAGAACCTGTACTAATTGGTTCTAAAGTGACATATTCAAATAACAATAAAGATGCTTTATTAACTGCTTATCTACAAGGTACTTTATGTACAGAGCAAGCTATTGCGGAGTATGGTTTTGTAATATGTGCAGGAGGTAATGGTTGCACACCAGATTTATCTTCTAAAAAATTAAGACCTACAACAACAGACTTATTCCGTGGAGATTCCTTTACATATAATGCTAGCACAGATAATATTACTGACAATTTAATAGGTGGTGTAACATACGGTTATCGAGCATACGTGACAATTGCAGGTAAAACATATCTTTCTCGCGAAACAGGATATTTTACACTTCAAGATGATTGTGTGCAACAAGTAGCTGGCGGAGAACCTGTAGTATTTACTATTGATGCAGCATTAGGTGCAGACTATGAAAATGATTGTAAACTAACTTATGGTTCTTTACAAACTGCGCTTTATAAATTGCGCGACTCATATGAGCTTAATGAAGACCCTTACAAATATGTAAGTCATAGTACAGGAAGTGGTCATGATAGTTATAATTTGAAACAACCAGTGGTATTCAATATTTACTATTATGATGATACTCCAGACGACCAAACTAAAGCATTTTGTTATCAAGGTGATAAAAAGGCTGAAGTATCTGGTGGTGGTGGCGACTCAGAAGACTCATGGGCGCTTATTCTAAAAGACTTTAACCGTGATAATAAAGCACTAGCGACTAACACGCTTACCTTAAAAGGTGCTAGTGGTAGCAATCGCCCATGGTTACACCACGTAATTTTACGTAATTCTCGCAATATAATATTAGACAACCTTGCTATCTTCTCAGATCCAAGTGGTGAGAAGCAAGATGACGCATTGGAATTTGACGTAAATACAATGTCATGGAATACTATTCCTGTAGGCGACTGCGCAGATGCTAACATTGTGGTTAGAAACTGTATGATTGGGTCAAATGGTTTTACTGGTCTGCATGCGTCTGGTTATGATGGTATTACTTTTGAGAATAATGACTTTGAAGCTATTATGGCAAAAGTTGGGGATACAGGAAATGCTGTAGCATGGGGTGCTTCTGCCAAGTTCATGTTCTGTGAAAATATCAAATTCGTACGTAACAACTTCCGTGGTGCTCACGCTACATTAGTTTGGTTCCAAGATAGTAAGAATGCTTTATTTATGAACAACGTATTTTGGAATACCAACCAATATAATGACAACTGTGCCGCAATTAGATTGGTGAACCAATATGGTGGAAAAGCTATTCAAGATATAGCTATCTTATATAATACCTTCTACTTACAAGATAATATAAATACAAAAAAATATGATTTCTTGCACACAAGTACCAAGGAAAGTGATGGTGATGCATTTTCAAACGTAAAATTCCAATACAACAACTGCTATAGTTACGACACAGATGTACCTGGTAAATATAGTACTCCTAGCTTAACAAATTCTAATGTTTGCCCAAATAACTATTGGAGTACAAAATCTGGTGCCGATTTCTCTTTTGGAGATTGCGATGAACAAGAAAATGTACCTATGGATGGATTAATTTGTGAAACATCAGCAACTGGTCCTGCTTCATTGGTAATTAAGGGTGGAGGAAACCTTAATAAAGGTATTAAATTGACATATGAAGACTTTGAAGATGAAGGAGTTTATGCAAGTATAGGAATCCCAATGACTGATGAGGAACTTAACTATGATAGATATAATATGGGAGTTCGTCCTGATGGAAATACCTGGACTTATGGAGCTTATCAAGGTGTTCAAAACATCCCTGTTTCAACAATCTATTGGTTAGGTCTTTCAGATAAATGGGATGACCGTAACAACTGGGGCTATTACCCAACAGAGCAAGGAAGAGTTGGCGAATCTCGTGCTGCAGGTCTGCAACGTCTTTCTTGTGTATGTAATTTGTCAGAAAACTTAAAAGTTATAATTCCTGAAGACCCACTAATCTTGGGCGCTGATAAATTTTATTGGCCACAAATACCAGAAGAGTTTGATAAAAATTATCGTTACGAAACTTATGGTATACCTGTAGGTGAACAAGTAACTGCTGGTTTAGGTACTGTTGATAATCCTACCAAATTTGCTGACAATATAGAAGTGGAATATGGTGCAGCTATTAGGGGTGTAGAAAATCTAAAAAATGGTGTAGACCACTATGGTAGTGCAACTGCTCACTTTACAGCTCCTCGTGATAAATGGACATTGGTTGGTAATGTTGTTAAACCATGGAAAGACCCAGATGATATTGCTCAAGGAACTAGAAACATAATATCTGGGGATTACTACATTACTACAAATTTACCACGTGTTTATATGCATGAGGTTATTCTTTCTGATAATGGAGTTGCAACTTGGGATAATCCATTTGGCGATTTAAATATTGAAGTAGAATCTGGAAAAGTATTTGCTATTATGGTGCCAGACCAATATGGTAAATATAAAGTTCCTGCAAGTTACTACAATAAAAAATATGTTACAGACGGAAACTATTTTGACCCTACCCAAGAAATAGAATATGGTGTATATCCAGGAACAAGTGGTCCTTTTACTGGTAGATTTATTAATGAAAGTGGAGATAATCCTTTAAAGTTTACAGGTTTAGAAGGAGGTAAATATTATCTACTTAATAATACCTATCCATGCAATATTAATGCTAAAGAAATCAAGTCTGGTAAGATACAATTCTATGATGCAACAGCGGGTTCATTCAAATCTGTTGATGCTGTACAAACAGTTCATTTAAAACCTCAACATGGTTTCATATTCCAACCAAACAATGGTGTAACCGAATTGGTAATTACCTCTGAAATGTTGGTAGATGCAAACACAAGATCACGTTCTGCAGAACATGAAATGCCTTTAGTTTCACTAAACCTATTTAACGCAAATACCAATGTTGAAAATAGCAACGTGGTAGTTCGCTACGATGAATTCTTAGGAGAAGGAAACAAATCTGAAGCAGATGTAGAAAAAGCGTTTGCTCCAAATACATTAACTCCTGAGTTATACATTATTGCAAATGACGGCAAATATAGCAGTGTAGATGTGGCTTCAACATCTCAAGTAATTCCACTTGGAATAAAAATTAAATATGCTATGAATGTACGTTTTGAGAAAGTATGGTTCAGAGGCTTCGATAAAGTGATTTTAGTGGATAAACTTAAAGGAGTGGAATGTGATTTATTGGAAACTCCATATACTACAGAAACCTTATCAATTGGTGATTTAGAAGGTCGTTTCTTCCTTTACTTAGAAGAAGCAACTTCTGAGGAAAATCCAGAAGAAGATACTCCAACTGAGATTGAAGACGTTGCTAGTGATGTTAATAGCATAAATATCTTTGTTAAAGAAGATAGCAACACTATCAGCATTATAACAAATGGTGTAGAGCTAGAAACAATCAACATCAGTGATACTGCAGGTAAAACTATGACATACAAAGCGAGTGGTTATTATGAAAATATAAAACTACCTGTTCCTATGGGAGTGTATATAGTACAAGTAATTGGAGATACTGCTAGTAGAACAGAGAAAGTGATACTTAAATAAATAATTAGGAATGAGGAATTAGGAATTAGGAATGGTGACATTCCTAACCTACATTCCTGATAATTTAGATAATAATTGATAATATGAAAAATAGAAATTTTATTCTTAGTATGTTATTTTGGTGTGTAGCATCTATGGCTATGGCTATCCAATTACCTTCATCTTCCTACAGCATGTATGAGGGTATGAACGGTAGCAATGAAACATACACATTAGGTATAGGAACCACTATTAGCGGCACTCCAATGTTATACTCAAGTCAAAATATAGACATCGCAGTATGTACAATTGAGGGCACTCCACAAGATCCAAATGTTTGTGGTGAATGCTGCTTCTCAAAGGTTTTGATGATTTATGATGATGAAGCTGCATATAACCTTTGTGTAAACTCATGTACAAATGGTGTTGCTCTTGGTGAATCACCTCTAGGCGAGGCATTAATTCTTCTTCCATTTGCACTAGTGTATGCTCTCGTAAGAAAACGCAAAGAAGAGACTCTTTAAACTATTGAAACCATAATAATGATAGAAATCTCCCAGACTATATTAGTTTCGGGAGATTTTTATTATCTTCGTATATAACTTAAAAATTTAGAGAGATGTTAGATACTACGCCAATAAGGTTAAATGATTTATTCAAATTTAATGCAAGTGATTTAGTAAAATATAAATTGCATCTTGCTGCTTATAATGGAAAAGAACATCCGTTGGATGTTTTCAACGATAACTTTGAGGAATGGATGTATTGGAATGAATGGCGTGATGGGAAAGATGATTTTCCGCGAGAATATATCTTCTCATTAATCCCTATCAAATATAAGGTTGATAAATATTTGTTCGGAGGCATTTTCAAGATAATAGAACGTTATAACGATTGGGAAAAGACAAAACAAGGTTATAAAATAGAATTAGTAGAGGAATATATACCATACATAGGTAGAGTTGAAGTTGATTTTCATCGATATACAGGATTGAGAGGAAGGGCCTTTAAACTTGAGAACTTTATAGAGAATATGACTATTAGTCAGATTTATGAAAGAGTATATGATGGAATAGAGTTTCCTGGTTATGATAATATCTGCATTGATTTCACAGAATTATGTAATATAATTACCAATAATAAACAAGATTGGAAAATTGCATTGCAAAATCAGAAAGGTATTTATGTAATTGTTGATAAACGTAATGGAAAAAAGTATGTTGGTTCGGCATATGGTGAGGGTGGTATTTGGTCTAGATGGCAAACATATGTGCAATCAAATGGACATGGAAATAATGATGAATTATATGAATTAATTACAAAGCATGGACATAACTATGCAAAAGAGAATTTTATTTTCTCAGTAATAGAGTTAATGTCGATGAGTACTGATAATGATTATATTATACAAAGGGAAAATCATTGGAAGAATGTTTTACAAACGAAAGGTAAATTTGGTTACAATAAAAACTAAATAAAAGATGTAATAATCACTGCCCTGCCGGAAATGAGATTTGAGTCTCGTCCGTCGGGGCAGTGGTGTGTTTATAAAGGAGAGTGGAAGTTAGTGCAGTACTATTCGTGGCGGATTGTGTAACCAATATTTCGGGATAAGAATTTAGTCACTGAAATATAATAGTTGTTTATTTTCTGAAAATAGTTTATTTTTGTATTGCTATCTAAAATATAACAATTAATTATTCAACAGATACAGTCATGATTCCTATCAGAATATTCATTAGTAGTGTACAACAAGAATTTGCTAAAGAGCGAAGAGAATTAGCAAATTATATACGCACAGATGCATTACTAGGAAAGTTTTTTGAGGTGTTTATATTTGAAGAGATGCCGGCTAGTTCTCAGTCTGCTGAACAGGTATATCTTAAGGAAGTAGAGAATTCAGATATTTATTTAGCCTTATTTGGAGAGACTTACGGCTTTGAAGATTCATTTGGTATTTCACCTACAGAAAAGGAATTTGATTTAGCATCTAAATTACATAAGGAACGATTAATTTTTATTAAACGTGTAAATACTGAACGTCACTATAAGGAAACAGCTTTAATAAAAAAAGCAGAGCAATGTATTGTTCGTAAATCTTTTACTGATTATGATGAGTTGCGTGTTGCCGTTTATTCTTCTCTTGTTCGTTTCTTAGAGGAAAAAGAGTATCTTCGTCTGTTACCTTTTGATGCAACATTACATTCGACCGCTACAATTGATGATATTGATGATGAAAAGGTTAATATTTTCGTGGAACGTGCTCGTAAAAAGCGTGCATTCCCATTAATGCAAGATGCTGGGAAAGAAAGAGTTTTAAAGAGCCTCAACCTCATGAATAATGCTAAATTGGCTAATGCTGCATTATTGTTATTTGGTAAAGAACCGCAAAAATTCTTTCCTACGTCTGAAATTAAGTGCGTTAAGTTTTATACTAATACCATAAGTAAACCTATTGCTTCATATCAAGTTTACAAGGGTTCTTTATTTGAAATTGTAGATAATGCGGTGACCTTCGTAATGTCAAATGTAGATGTGCGCGTAGGTGAAAGGACCGAGAAAACTGAGGTTGATGTGAAATTTGAGTTGCCAATAAAGGCTGTAACTGAATGTATTGTTAATTCTGTTTGTCACCGTGACTACACAAGTAATGGAAGTGTGCAAGTGATGTTATTCCCTAATAGACTTGAGGTGTGGAGTCCAGGTAGGCTTCCAAATGGTATTACTACTGAACAACTTCTTTTACCTCATTCTTCAATTCCTACCAATCCTGTGCTAGCTAACCCTCTGTATTTGGCTGGATACATAGAACGTTTGGGAACTGGAACTAGCGATATTGTAGATGAATGTATTTCGTATGGACTAAAAACACCAGAATTTATTCAAGATAACAATTTCCGTGTAATAATTTGGAGAAAAAACGACCTAAGTTCGGGCAAAAACGACCTAAGTTCAGGTGAAAACGACCTAAGTTCGGGCAA
>CALDPN010000153.1 GCA_937911235.1 uncultured Bacteroidales bacterium | reverse complement strand
AAAGTGCAGGTCTAACTAAATACATTGAAACTCAAGTATTAGATATGGCAGAACTGCCTATACAAGAAAAACCTGTGCATGCCGTATTCAACCCTCCTTATGGAGAACGTCTAAACGACTTTTCACTAAAACAATTATATTCTTCTATTGGTACTACCCTAAAACACAAGTTTCCAGGTTCTAACGCATGGATTATCAGCTCTTCTATGGTAGGTTTTGACAATATTGGACTAAAACCAACCAAGAAAATTGCCCTTATCAATGGCGATTTGAAATGCGACTTCAGAGGGTACAGCATCTTCTCTGGAAAAATGAAGGAATTCAAGAGAGATTCTAAGAAAGATTTTAAACGTCGTTAACACTTAACAACCGTTAATTTTAACAATTGCGAATTGTTAAAATTAATTGTTAAAAGATGTAAATAAAAGTAACAACTCAAATGTTAAAATTGTATTTTTGTTTTCAGTATGAGAAAGCAAAAAATTATCATATTAGCAGTTTTGATGGGGCTAACTTTTATTGGTCTTTCATTAATCCAATTCAACTACTTTAATATACTAGTTGAGATGCGCCGTGAGTTCTTCGAAGACGGCGTAAAACAAGCCTTATACCGCACTAGCCGCATTCTAGAAGAGGAAGAAATACAAGCTTACATTACAAAAGAGCTAGAAAAACAAGGCAAAGAACCTGAGGTTATCAATAGTATAAATGAGTTTGTAAACAAAAATATTAGTCCTCTAAACGTAACTCCTCTTATCCAAAATAAAGAAATAATTAAGAGCAAGACACCTGTTAAATCTACAAACACAGTTTCTAATATTTCTAAAAACCTACACAACGAACATAAAAATACCTTTAAAAGACAAAAAGTAGTGTTCTCTGATATGGCACTTCGTTGGTCGAAGGAAGCTCCTGAAAAACCAATTGAAGAACGTATAGATCCTGAACATTTGGAAACTATCTTAAGAAAGGAATTAGAAAAGTGTGGTATAAATATTCCATTTGAAATTACTCTAATCAACCATAAAAGCGAAAGAGTATATTCTTCTCTTGGTTTTGAATACATTGAAGACATTCACGATTATTACTCTCAAATCCTTTTCTCAAACGACTTTAGTCCAAAATTGGATCTTATGAGAGTATATTTCCCTACACGCGATTCTTATATTGTAGGGCAAATTGCAAGATTCGCTATCACTTCCATGGTTATTACAATAATATTGTTTATAACATTTGTATTTGCCATTTTGCTTCTTCTTCACCAAAGAAAAGTGAACGAACTACGTACAGACTTTATGAACAATATGACACATGAGTTTAAAACTCCTATCTCTAGTATTTCACTAGCTGCTCAAATGCTTTGCGATGATAGTATAAACTCAAGTCCACTTATGATGAAGCGTATTAGTAGCACAATTGTAGATGAAACTAAGCGCCTTAGTTTCCAAGTGGAAAAAATTCTTCAGATTTCACTACTGGAAAACGAAAAGTCTATTATGAAATTTAACGATTGTGATATTAACCAAATCGTTGACAACGTAGTAGATAACTTTAAAATAAAAGTAAAAAGTAAAGGTGGTAATATTGTTGCCGACCTTAAGGCCACAAACCCATGGGCTACTGTAGATGAACTTCACTTTACCAACATTATCTTCAACCTTCTAGACAATGCTGTAAAATATTCAAAACCAGACGAAGCGCTAGAATTAAAGGTGAGAACATACAATAATGAAAGCGAAGATTCGTTATATGTTACAGTAGAAGACAATGGCATAGGTATTAAAAGAGAACATTTAAAAAGAATCTTCGACAAATTTCATCGTGTACCAACAGGCAATGTTCACAATGTGAAAGGTTTCGGCCTTGGCCTGGCATACGTGAAAAAAATGGTACAAAAACACGATGGCACTATTAAAGCTGAAAGCGAACCAAATATTGGAACTATATTTACTATAACAATACCAACAATTAAAAAATAATATTATGAATGATGAAAAAGTAAAAATCCTTCTTTGTGAGGATGACGAAAACTTAGGTATGCTACTTCGCGAGTATCTTCAAGTAAAAGGTTACGACACAGACCTTATGACAGACGGAGATGCTGGTTACAAAGCATTTACTAAGGGTGAATATGACGTGTGCATCTTCGACGTGATGATGCCTAAAAAAGACGGCTTTACACTAGCAAAAGAAATTCGCGCTATCAATACAGAAATTCCAATCATCTTCCTTACTGCTAAAAACCTTAAAGAAGATATTATCGAAGGCTTTAGAATTGGTGGCGACGACTACTTAACAAAACCATTCTCTATGGAAGAACTTCTTTTCCGTATTGAAGCTATCCTTCGTCGTGTAAAAAGCAAAAAAATGAAAGATAAAACTTACTTCACTCTTGGTAAGTTTACTTTCGATTCTCAAAAACAAATCTTATCTGGCGACGGCAAACAAACCAAACTTACTACAAAAGAATCTGAACTATTATCACTTCTATGTGCTAATATGAACGATATTTTGGAACGTAACTATGCCCTTAAAACCATTTGGATCGACGACAACTACTTCAACGCTCGTAGCATGGACGTTTATATTACTAAACTTCGTAAACTGCTTCGCGAGGACGCTGGCGTACAAATTATCAATATCCACGGTAAAGGTTATAAACTTATCGTTCCTAACGCTGCTCAATGATAATAAAGAAAGCACTTATAGGATTTAGCTTGCTGTTGATGCTCACCTCGTGTAGCATCAACGCTCGTATTCAGAAGGCTGATAAAAAGTTTGAGCTAGGCGAATATTACTCTGCAGGGGAAATGTATCGCTCTATCTACCCACGCATACCTACCAAGAAAGGCAAAAAACAAAAAGCAGAGGTGGCATTTAAAATGGGTAACTCTTATCGCCTAATTGAAAGCAACAAACGAGCAGAAAGCGCTTATAAAAACGCTATACGCTTTGGCTACAAAGATAGTATGGTTTATTATTACTATGCTGAGGTGCTTAAAAGCAACGGCAAGTATAAAGAAGCACTTAAGCAATATGAAGAATTTGAAAAACTATCTCCTGAAAACGAACTTGCACTTGCGGGCATTGCTTCTTGCGATTCTGCCTTAAATGCATGGAAAAAGAAGAGTAGATATGAAGTGGAGATTTTTAAGAAATTTAATTCTAAATTCTCAGATTTTTGTCCTATATTTGCTTCTAAAGATGGGTCTCTTGTATACTTCAACTCTACCCGTGGTGGCAAGAAAGTGAAGACAAGTAAGATTACCGGACAGAGAAATAATGATATATTCTACTCTAGGCTAAATGCTAAGGGGGAATGGGAATCTCCAGAACTACTTGAAGGTGAAATGAACACTGAGTTCGACGATGGTGCGTGTGCACTCTCTGCCGACGGACAAGAAATGTTCTACACCGTGAGTGTAACATCTAAGGGTGAAACCTTGGGTACTGCTATCTACTCATCTCAACGTAGCGGTGGAGAGTGGAGCGAACCACAAAAACTTAAACTTCTGCCAGACTCATCGCTTAATGTGGCACACCCTGCTCCTTCTGTAGATGGCACATATCTATACTTTGTATCTGATATGCCAGGAGGTTTTGGTGGAAAAGATATTTGGAGAATTGCAAAAGAAGGTACCGAATGGGGCACACCAGAAAACCTAGGACCAGACATTAACACAGCTGCAGACGAAATGTTTCCAAGTTTCCGTGAAGACGGCAGACTATATTTCTCATCAGACGGCAGAGTGGGTCTAGGTGGACTTGACATATACGAGGCCACCCTTCTACCCAAAGAAAAAGAGAGCGACCCAGACAAATGGCAGGTGCTACACCTACCTGCGCCTATGAACTCAAATGCCGACGATTTTGGCATCACATTCCAAGGCAAAGAAAACAAAGGGTTCTTCTCTTCTAATAGAAATGATAAGAAATTCTACGACCATATCTGGAGTTTTCATGAGCCAGAATTGGAATTTTCTATTAGCGGAAATATAACCGATAGCAAAGGTGAGGCAATTAGCGATGCTGTGGTGAAAGTGGTGGGCAACAACGGCCTTATCACCTCAACAAAAACTAAAAAGAATGGTTCTTATAAAATAGCCCTGCCTAAAAATGCTAATTATGTAATTTTAGGTACATGTAGAGGTTATTTAAACAGTAAATCTGAACTTGAGATACCAAATCTTGAGGATAGTAAAGATTTTAATGTTAACTTTACACTAAATTCTGTGAGCAAACCTGTGAAGATGAACAATATCTTCTACGAATTTGGTAGTGCAAAACTAACTCCAGAGAGCACAGATGGGCTAAACGATTTAGTGAAATTGTTAAATGACAACCCTAATATTACAATAGAAATAGGCGCTCATACCGACTTTGTTGGCACAGAAGAGGCAAACATTAAACTATCTCAAGAACGTGCTATGTCTGTGGTAAATTACCTAACCGAGCACGGCATTGAATCTGCCAGAATTACAGCTAAAGGCTATGGCGAAACCACCCCTGTGGTGCCAGATAAAGCTCTTGTAGCTAAATACAGATTCTTAAGAGTAAACGTGCCACTAACCGAAGAGTTTATCTCTAAGTTAAATTCTGAGCAACAAGAAATTGCGAAACAGATTAACCGTCGCACGGAGTTTAAGGTGTTGAAGACAACTTATAATATATACTAGAAATAGTTAGGAGTGAGGAGTGAGGAGTTAGGAGTTAGGAATTAGGAGTTAGGAGTTAAATTTATACTTAAAAATGCGATATAGTGATGAGCGGAAATAGATTTTAAGAAATTATTGGCGTTAAACAAAAGCGTTGTCTGAACGGAGTGAGTTTAGCTTTTGTAGTCAATAATGAGTAAAATCCCGCGAAGAGCTCTACGCGCAATTTTTAATGTATAAATTTAAATACAAATAAAAAACTTAAAAAATCAAATATATGAAACAATATCTTGACCTTTTAGATAGAATACTTAAGGAAGGAGTGCGTAAAGAAGACCGCACTGGCACTGGTACTATAAGTGTATTCGGTCATCAAATGCGTTTTAATATGGAAGAAGGTTTCCCACTTCTTACCACTAAAAAACTGCACCTTAAGTCTATTATACACGAGCTACTTTGGTTCCTAAACGGTGACACCAACGTAAAATATCTTCAAGACAACGGCGTGCGCATTTGGAACGAATGGGCT
>CALDPN010000152.1 GCA_937911235.1 uncultured Bacteroidales bacterium | reverse complement strand
CCATTAGAAACTGCTGAATAATAACTTGTTCCAATGCTATGACTAGCAACAATAACATTACTATTTTAAACGGAACTATAGCACCTTCAAAACCGGGACCTGCTATTATATTTATAATTAATGGTGCATACACATAGAAGATTACAATCATAGGTACTGACACCATAAAAATCACGTCAAATGTTTTATATGAGATTTCCGACAACGCCTTTGAATCGCGTTTTGCGAACATTTCACTCACCTTAGGCACCATCACCGTGGTAAATGCCGTAAAAACACTCATTATAATGAAATAAACCTTTGTTGAGGTAGAGAAAAAGCCTACTTGCTCTACATCTGTTACCGAACCTAGATAAACTACATTAAAAGTTGTATACATTGAAGTTAAGATTCTATAGAATCCGTAACTTATAATAGCAACTAAATAAGTGTTTATATGAATAGACGATATCGAAAATTTGACAAATTTTCTAGAATAGATAAAATTTATTATTGCATTAATAACAGGCATTAATACAAACAATAAATAATAAATAACAACATCTTCTTTTGTACGTACAAATATAAAAATAGATATAGTAAACAAAGTACGTACTAGAAGCGATCTTGTTGTTATAAATTTAAAATTTGACAAACCCTGAAAGAACCACTCTGTGGAGAATACATAAAAGAATAATTTTAGTATTCCTATCCAAATAAATTCTTTATATTCACTAAAATAGTCAACACAAAAAGACAAGTAAGTGAGTATTCCGCACCCAACTAATGTTAATGCTAAATTGAATGCGAATAAAGATGAATATACCTCGTTTACTTTAGATTGACTATCCTTTACTCTAGCTATTTCTCTTACCCCTAATGAACCAACTCCTAAGGCACAAAATAAAATACAATAATCTATAATACCGTCTATATAGTTTACAACACCTATATTGGATACTCCTAGAATTCTAGACACATAAGGATAAGTTAACAATGGAAATATATAATTCCCCATTGTTAAAATCAAATTATATCCGAAATTCTTTTTTATATCTGCCATGAATTATTTTTCGGTGACAAAAAGGAATTATAAACTAAACCCAGAATTTATCAGTTTCCTTTATAATTTCCACACTTGGCACATTTTTACCTGCTAGCATCTCATAAATTTTGGAAGCATACACCACATCGTGAAGCGCCAAACCATAATTATAATTTATGATTCTCTGAGTAGGAGTTTTTCTACCTACATCATTACCAGCTAATACCTCTCCTATTTCATTATAATCATTATACTGTGAGAAGTATTTGAAATTTCTCACATGACCAGTATCATCTCCAAATACTCTATCAAAAGTAGTATCACAATTTTGAAAACCTCTCATATGAACTGGTATTACTGTTATACCAGCACGGAATAGTTTTTCATCTTCAACTAATAATCCATTGGCACTAGTTATACAACTAATTAACACATCTACAGTTCCTGCCATCTCATTTATATCATCTACTATCTGGAACTCTACATTGTGATAATTTTTAAAACGCTCTATAAATAGTTCTGCTTGGTCTTTATATCGTAATAAAAGTACTTTGAAGTTTTTATCTGGTTCAGCCTCTAGAATACAAAGTAACGTAGCTCTACAAGTATTACCTAACCCCACAAAACCATATACGTAAGAGTCTTCATTTCTTAATGCCTTTGCTGAAACTGCCGCCACTGCACCAGTACGCATTGTAGTAATCCAATCGCAATCTACCAATGCCAACAGCTCTCCACTTAAGGCATTATATAGCATCATATCACTACCTAAAGAAGGAACAGCCCCCTCTATTCTATGAACTTCTTTAACTCCAAAATATTGAACTTGTTTTTCAGCCTCACCACAAGAAAGAGGAAGTAAACAAGGCATAGATGTAAAAAAATCATTATTGGAAGGATGTACACTTATCTTAACAGGTAATTGAGCATCCTTTTTCATTGCAAAGCTTTCATAGATCCACTCTACACATTGTCTTGGAGTAATTCCTAAAGAACGTATTAATTTTTCTGATATTATCTTCATATTCTTATAGACTCATCAAAGCATTAATTAATTTGTCATTATCTTCTTTACTTCTTACTGCCATTCTAACGTATTTGTCTGCCTCTATACCTTTTTTGGCACTACATGCACTAATTAGAATATTGAAGTCTTTTAATAATTTTAAAGCCAGATTATTAGCTGTATATGGAGCTTTCACTTCACAAAGTACAAAATTTGCTTGTGTTGGCATAACATGTAAGTAATCAACCTTTTGAAGTTTATCTAAAAATTCAGAACGAACTTTAATAAAACGATTACATGCTTTGTGATAATCATTCTCATATTTAGAATATATCTGCATGAAGTACTCAGCGAAAGAATTTATATTCCAAATACTAACCTCTTTCTTCATCTTTATTATTAAATCTTTATCAGCACTAGCCACTATACCAAGTCGTAAACCTGGAACTCCATAACTTTTTGAGATAGATTTAACAACAACTAGATTATTATAAGTTTCTAAAATGGAATTTTTTAATAAAGAAGAAGACTCCCATTCTTCACTGAAATCAACGAAACTTTCATCTACTATTAAACGTATTCCTTTCTTCTTACACCATTCTGCCAACTCACAAATTCCCTTGAAAGGAATATAGTTTCCAGAAGGATTATCTGGATTAATTAATAATAAATTTTCTACTTTATTCTCACCAAAGAAATTGATTAAATCTTCTGTATTATAACGAAAATCTCTATTTTGAGGTATAAATGATACTACTCTATCTTCTGATAATCTGTTTGGATATTCTTCAAAGGTAGGACGAATAATACCTAATTTTCCATCAACATTCTCAATTAGAGCCTTTATTAATTCTGCTGCACCATTACCTGGTATTACATAATCTTCCTTAACCCCCCAACATTTACTTGCCAATAATGTATTTACTCTCATTCCAGAAGGATACTCACCCAATAATGTGCGGAAGTTTGCTTCTAATTCGTCTATTATTTTTGATTCTCTGAAATATGGATTTACTAAATAACAGAAATCCAACATTTGTGGGAAACGCCAGAATCCGCCATATCGTGTGTAATATTTTTTAAGAAGTTCTTCTGGTTCTGAGAATAATGCTTGTGCGATATCTAAATCTTGCTTATCATCAATCTCATACCATTTCTCATTATGTATTGGCAACGCCTTTAAATCATGAGGATTTAAGAATGAAAGTATTCTAAGCACATTCTCATAGTATTCGTTTTTACCTACAGACTTAATGTAAGCCTCTAAAAATGGGATATAGCTATCAGAACTAAATTGCTTAGAAAACTTATAGATATTTAGCGTTTTATAATAAAGACCAATGTCTGCATATCTAAATGCTACTTTAGGAACAAAGTTTATAATATTATTTTCATTGTCTATACGAACCATAGTTCCATCCATCCATGGTTCATATCGAGCAACTAAAGCTAAGTTTGGAAACGGATTATTTATTAGTAGATCTAATATGTTATCTTCAAAAATTAAATCACTCTCTAATAAAATGGTATCATCCTCAACCATTTTATCCTTAGCCAAGCCTAATGAATAAATATTATTTGTTTTATCATATAGTGGATTCTCAATATACTCTATGTTTAAATTGTTTCTACTATTTCCTATATATTCCTGCAATTCTTTCCCTTTATAACCTACAACTATTATCACTCTAGTAAGATTATATGCAGATAGTTGATTTAAAACTCTATCTATTAATTTTACACCATTCACTTCCACCATACATTTGGTATTGCCCTGAGTTAATTCCCCAAGACGTTTTCCCATACCTGCTGCGAGAATAATTGCTTGCATAATATATATTATTTAATTTACACTCTTACAAATATACAAATTTCTTTTCTTAAATCACAACCCAAATACCATCATTATCTTTGCCTTCACGTCTTAATATTCCTTTTTCTTTCAATATTGCAAGGTCACGTTCTATGGTACGAGAAGTCACCGACAAAGTCTCCGACATTTGCCTTGCTGTTATTGTCGGAGACTCCATTATTAATTTTAGGATATTCCACTGACGCTCAGTAAGTTTCATCTCCGACATGTCTCCGACATTTTGACGGTTATGAGAGGCGTAAATGATAGTTTGAAATTGTGTTGTAGTTGACTTAAATACAGGCTTTAGCTCTTCTTTATATCCACTTAAAGCTTCGGTTTCCTTGCAAATCCTTGTTAGTCCACTACCCCGCTTTTCCATATAATCCAATTGCGCCATTACATTGGCTAAAATAGGATTTCTTCGTTCCGATGAAACATCTGCTATGTCTTGCTCTTGTATCAATGTACCATTATACATACCTCCTGGAGATGTTACCACCAAACGATTATCATAAATATCTAAATGCACTTCACCACCTATTACAGTATAGTCCCTATGAATAAAATGATTTACCATAGCTTCTAGTACAGCACGTTCTGCATATTCTGGTTTATTCTTACGTCCATCAGGAAGTTTTTCCCAACCCTTTCGCGTGTTTGACTTTACAAAGTTCATTGCTTCACGAAGTAGCAATAATACATTTCCAGTATATTCTGCATCGTTTATTGCATCTCCTTTTGTTTCACCATCCCATCGTGTGCAATATAAACGAGACTGGAATAATGGACAATCATCTGCAAACAACGCACCTGCATTGGTAAGTGTATTTGTACTTGTAACTAAGCCAAATGATATAAGATATTTTTTATTCCACTCTTGCTGAGTACGAGTTCTAAAAGTGTTTGCCAGAATATTAAAAGAATAATCCTCTGCTTTATATGCTGTCTCAAGTGAATCGTACGTTTTATTCGCTCCTTTTAAAACCAATCGTAGCATTTGTTCTGCTGTAGCAGGAACACTTTCTTCTCCCAAACGAATAAAAGCTATGCGTTGACCATCACCTACATAGTAATAAGGCGTGTATCTTCCCGTATTTACTTTCAGTTGCAAAATATCAAGACCATTAATCCTTTGTGGAATAATTTCAACTTCAGGCAATGGATCCATATAGTCTCGTATTTTACTACTAATAGTTTCGCATACCGATTGTAAATCATTAAGACCTTTAATAGTTCTATCATTATCTACACCAAAGAAAAGAGAGCCACCCAATCCGTTAGCAAAAGCACTTACACTTTTCAACCAACTTTTAGGTTTCTTCTCCTCTAAGGCTACTTTGAAATCGTATGCCGTACACTCACTTAATAAGTCTTCAAATTTCATTTATGATAGAATTAATATCATTAATTTACACCGACATTAGTATGCTCTTGCGAACACAACTCTTTGTTTAGAAGGTTTGCCAGTGACCATACAGGTGCCTGGGGTTTTGTCGCCTTCTAGAGGGATGCAACGGATGGTTGCTTTGGTTTCTTGTTTGATAAGTTCTTCTGTTTCTGGAGTGCCGTCCCAGTGGCAAAGTAGGAAACCACCTTTTTCGATTTCTACCTTAAATTCTTCGTATGAATTTACTTCGCGTGTTACAGAAGCACGATAATCAAGTGCTTTTTGGAAAATATTGTTTTGAACGTCATTTAGAAGGTTTTGGATGTAGCCTACTAAGCCGTCGAATGAAACTGTTTCTTTGGTTAAGGTATCACGACGTGCTACTTCTACAGTGTTGTTTTCTAGGTCGCGAGCACCCATTGCTAAGCGCACTGGCACACCTTTTAGTTCGTATTCAGCAAATTTCCAACCTGGTTTTTTGGTGTCATCGTCGTCAAATTTCACTCTAATGCCTGCTGCTTTAAGTTCTGCAGATAGTGCATCTACTTTTGCTTTGATTGCGTTTAATTGTTCTTGAGTTTTGTAGATTGGAACAATAACCACTTGAATTGGAGCAAGGGTTGGAGGAAGAACAAGACCATTGTCGTCGGAGTGGGTCATAATAAGTGCACCCATTAAACGTGTAGATACACCCCAAGATGTAGCCCAAACTAGTTCTTGTTTGTTTTCTTTGTTCATGAAGGTAACATCAAATGCCTTAGCAAAGTTTTGACCAAGGAAGTGTGATGTACCTGCTTGAAGCGCTTTGCCGTCTTGCATAAGTGCTTCGATACAGAATGTTTCTAGCGCACCTGCAAAACGTTCGTTTGCAGATTTAACACCTCTGATAACAGGGATTGCCAAGAATTTTTCTGCGAAGTCGCCATATACGTGAAGCATTTTTACTGTTTCTTCTACTGCTTCTGCTTCTGTGGCGTGAGCGGTGTGACCTTCTTGCCATAGAAACTCAGCTGTACGTAGGAAAAGACGTGTACGCATTTCCCAACGAACCACGTTTGCCCATTGGTTGCAAAGGATTGGAAGGTCTCTGTATGAGTGAATCCAGTTTTTGTATGTGCTCCATATAATGGTTTCTGATGTAGGACGAACGATAAGTTCTTCTTCTAGTTTTGCTTCTGGGTCAACTACCACACCAGGACCGTCTGGGTTTTGTTTTAGTCTGTAGTGAGTTACTACTGCACATTCTTTTGCGAAACCTTCTACGTGGTCTGCTTCTTTACTTAAGAAAGATTTTGGAATGAAAAGTGGGAAATATGCATTTACGTGACCTGTTTCTTTAAACATACGGTCTAGTTCGTCGCGCATTCTTTCCCAAATAGCATATCCGTATGGTTTAATTACCATACAACCACGCACTGCAGAGTTTTCTGCAAGGTCTGCTTTCAACACTAAATCATTGTACCATTGTGAGTAATTCTCAGCTCTCGATGTTAATTCTTTTGCCATAATATTTTAGTCTTTTATTACTTCAAATTCTACGTCTTCTGCCTTAGATTTGTCAAAACGTTTTGACTTTACAGAAGCCTCGTCGTGTTCACTTTTTGGGGTTTGATATTCATTTGAGTTTTGTTGTGACCTTTTGCCAAAAAACAATTGGCGAGCCACTAGTAACACTCTAAATATTGCGAATATCACAGTGAAAACAACAAATAATATTATAATTCCTAACAGTTGTATCATTGTTTTTTCTTTATCGCATTAATAATTAAATATATACCATAAATGATAAATGGAATGCTAAGCAGTTGGCCCATGTTTAAAATCATATCCGCCTCGAAATCTGACTGGTCGTTTTTAATAAATTCTACAATAAATCTGAAGACGAATACCCAAACAAAACCTATGCCAAATAGCATACCTGTGTATTTTTTGCCAAAGTCTTTTTTCCAATAAAGGAATTGAAGCACAAGGAACATGATAAAGTATGCAAGTGCTTCGTATATTTGTGTAGGGTGACAAACTGGCACTGCGTCGGCTGATAGTTTTGGGAAATCTCTTAAAAACTTAAATCCCCATGGAAGTGTAGTCTCACATCCATAGATTTCTGAGTTCATTAGGTTTCCTAATCTTATACATGCTGCTGTGATACCTGCCACTGCAAACACTCTGTCGCCTAGCCATAGCAATGGTTTTTTCATTATTTTTTTAGAAAGCAGAACCATTGCTAGCACGCCTCCTAGCACACCTCCGTGCGAAGCCAAACCACCATGCCAAACCATAAGTATTTCAGACAAATGGTCTTTATAGTATGCCCAATCGTAGAAAATTACGTGAGCTAGTCTTGCTCCTATTACTACGCCTACTATGATGTAAAGGAAGGTTTTGTCTGCCCACTCTTCTGGATATTTTTCTGCTTTAAACATTTTGTTTAGCATTGATACTGCCAACAAAAAGCCCACCGCAAAAAGCAATCCATACCAGCGCACGGTCAAAAACCCCAGCGAAAAAGCCACAGGGTCTACGTTCCAGGTTATGTATAATAAATTATTTACCACAGCAATGTTTGTATTTTTTGCCTGAACCACAAGGACAAGGTTCGTTGCGTCCTACTTTCTTTTCTACGCGCACTGGTTGTTGTTTTTGTTTTTCGCGAGTGTCTTGTTCACCTGCGCGCATGATATCTGATTTTTGCTCTTGATATTTTGTGCGGTCGGTGCGACGCTCTGGCGCTGCCTCTTGTACTGCATCACCTTCTTTCACTGGTATTTGAGCACGCATTAGGATGGTGATAGCTTTATAGTTTACATTTTCAATAAGCTTTTTGAACAGACCAAATGATTCTAATTTGTAGATTAGAAGTGGGTCTTTTTGAGCGTAGCTAGCATTTTGCACAGAACCACGAAGTTCGTCTAGTTCGCGAAGGTGTTCTTTCCAAGCCTCGTCGATAGTGTGTAGAAGAACTTGTTTTTGGAATGCTTTAACAATCTCTTTACCTTGTGTGTTGTATGCTTCTTCTAGGTTTACAGGGATATTGTACATTAGTTTTCCATCGGTGATTGGAACAATAATGTTTTTGTATTGTGAACCTTGATTTTCGTAAACATTTTTAATAACTGGATATGCTACTGCAGCTATTTTTTCTACTTTACGTTTGAACACATTTACAACTTCTTGGTATAGACTTTCTATTAGTTCGTCTTGTTTTTTTCTTTTCCAACCGTCTTCTACTTTAATATTGATAGAGAACCAACGAAGCATTTCCATGCGGAATGTTTCTACGTCTTCGGTAGCAACAAGTTGTTCTACAAGATTTGAAACGCCATCGTAAATCATGTTTAAGATGTCGATACCAATGCGTTCACCCATAAGAGCGTGGCGACGACGAGTGTAAATAACTTTACGTTGAGAGTTCATTACGTCGTCGTATTCAAGTAGGTGTTTGCGCACACCGAAGTGGTTTTCTTCTACTTTCTTTTGAGATTTTTCGATTTGTGAGTTGAACATTGAGTGTTCAAGCACTTCGTTTTCGTCGTAGTTTAAGCGGTCGAGCATTTTCACGATGCGGTCTGAGCCGAAACGACGCATTAAATCGTCTTCGAATGATATGAAGAACACAGAAGAGCCCACGTCGCCTTGACGACCAGAACGACCTCTAAGCTGACGGTCAACACGGCGGCTATCGTGACGTTCTGTACCAATGATAGCAAGACCACCTGCTTCTTTTGCCTCTGGAGTAAGCTTGATGTCAGTACCACGACCTGCCATATTTGTTGCAATGGTAATGGTGCCTGGGCGACCTGCTTGTGCCACAATATCAGCTTCTTTTTGGTGAAGTTTAGCATTCAGCACTTGGTGTGGAAGTTTTCTGATAGTAAGCATTTTGCTTAAAAGTTCAGAAATTTCTACTGAGGTTGTACCCACTAAGACTGGTCTACCTTGTGATACTAAATCTTCGATTTCTTTAATTACGGCATTGTATTTTGCACGTTTGGTTTTATAAACTCTATCGTTCATATCGATACGAGCAATAGGTTTATTGGTTGGAATTACCACCACGTCTAGTTTGTATATATCCCAAAACTCACCTGCTTCTGTTTCCGCTGTACCTGTCATACCTGCAAGTTTGTTGTACATACGGAAGTAGTTTTGAAGGGTGATAGTTGCAAATGTTTGGGTAGCTGCTTCTACTTTTACACGTTCTTTTGCTTCGATAGCTTGGTGAAGACCATCTGAATAACGACGTCCGTCCATGATACGACCTGTTTGTTCGTCTACAATCATAACCTTGTTGTCGATTACTACATATTGGTCGTCTTTTTCAAACAGTGTATAAGCTTTAAGTAGCTGATTTATAGTGTGAACACGTTCAGATTTGATTGCATAATCTTGAAGAACTTCGTCTTTTTTTGCAAGTTTTTCTTCGTCTGAAAGATTTGAATTTTCAATAGCTGCCACTTCTGAACCCACATCTGGAAGCACAAAGAACATAGGGTCTTCTACATCGGCAGAGATAAGGTCGATACCTTTGTCGGTAAGCTCAATGCTATTATGTTTTTCGTCGATCACGAAGAAAAGATCGTCGGTGATTTCGTGCATACGACGGTTGTTTTGCTCTATGTAAATAGCCTCTGTAGCAAGCATACCTGCTTTTACACCATGTTCGCTAAGGAATTTGATAAGAGCTTTATTTTTTGGAAGACCTTTGAAACTACGGAAAAGAAGGATATTACCTTGCTCGCGGTCTTTTGGATTTTCTGAAGAAAACTTTATTACATTGAGGGTAAAAAATATTGACTCTATGTCAGATTTCTTTTCAAATCTGAAGCTTGTTTTTAATTTTTGGTATGGAAT
>CALDPN010000151.1 GCA_937911235.1 uncultured Bacteroidales bacterium | reverse complement strand
TGTGTTTCAGGCAATTACAGCAAACCAATGGATTTAAGCCCACTGTTTTCATCGTATAAAAGACAGGCCTGAGCCTATACTGGGCATGCCTATCAACTCACAAATTTAAGTTTTTATTTTGTTATAACACAAATAATCGGACTTTTTCTTTTATTAGATAAATAAAAGCCCAGGAGTTGGATGTTTTCTCATTTTTTTACACTAACTTTGTAAGTTGTAACCGACAAGTTATAAATAACAAATCATATATCAAGACATGAGCAACCAACGTTACATGATGCGCGGTGTTTCTGCATCAAAAGAAGATGTACATAACGCCATTAAGAATATTGATAAAGGTCTTTACCCAAAGGCATTCTGTAAAATAATCCCTGATATTCTAGGCGGAGACCCAGAATATTGCAACATTATGCACGCAGATGGTGCAGGTACAAAATCTTCACTAGCATATCTTTATTGGAAAGAAACTGGTGATATTTCTGTATGGAAAGGCATTGCGCAAGACGCATTAATCATGAATATCGACGACCTTCTTTGTGTAGGTGCTGTGGACAACATCCTAGTATCTTCTACCATTGGTCGTAACAAACTTTTAGTTCCAGGTGAAGTAATCTCTGCTATTATCAACGGCACAGACGAACTACTTGAAGAGCTTCGTGAAATGGGTGTTGGCGTTTACGCCACAGGTGGTGAAACCGCAGACGTAGGCGACCTTGTACGTACTATTATTGTAGATAGCACTGTTACTTGCCGTATGAAACGTAGCGACGTTATCAACAATGCAAACATTGCTCCTGGCGACGTTATCGTAGGTCTTGCATCTTACGGACAAGCTACATACGAAAAATCTTACAACGGTGGCATGGGTAGCAATGGTCTAACATCTGCTCGTCACGACGTGTTCGCTAAATATTTAGCAGAAAAATATCCAGAAAGTTACGACGCTGGCGTTCCTGCAGAGCTTATCTACTCAGGAGGTTTAAAACTAACCGACGAAGTAGAAGGTAGCCCTATCGACGCAGGCAAACTAGTACTTTCTCCAACTCGTACATACGCTCCTGTTGTGAAAAAATTATTAGACGCACTACGTCCACAAATTCACGGTATGGTTCACTGCTCTGGTGGTGCTCAAACCAAAATTCTACACTTCGTAGAAAATGTTCACGTAATTAAAGATAACTTATTCCCTATTCCTCCACTATTTAAAACTATTCAAGAACAAAGTGGTACAGATTGGGCAGAAATGTACAAGGTATTTAATATGGGACATCGTCTTGAAGTTTATCTACCAGAAGAATTTGCTGCTGAAGTAATTGAAATAAGCAAATCATTTGGCATCGATGCTCAAATTGTGGGTCGTGTAGAAGCATCAGACCATACTCACCTAACTATTAAAAGCGAAAAAGGAACATTTGAATATTAATTTATGTCTGCATTATTAGAAAAAATAGAAGGTTTATATCATAAGTTCGAAGAAGTTTCCACTCTTATCACAGACCCTGCTGTGATTTCTGATATGAAACGTTTCGTAAAACTTAATAAAGAATATCGCGACTTAGAACAAATTGTTAATGCAGGTAACAGATATAAAACTCTACTTCAAAACATAGCTGGTGCGAAAGAAATTCTAGAGACAGAAAACGACCCAGACCTACGCGAAATGGCTAAAGCCGAACTTGACGAACTAGAACCACAAGTTGCTCCTATGGAAGAAGAAATCAAGATTCTTCTTATTCCATCAGACCCAGAAGACGCTAAAAATGCTATCGTGGAAATCCGTGGTGGTACTGGTGGTGACGAAGCCGCAATTTTCGCTGGCGACCTATTTAAAATGTATAGCAAATATTGCGAATCTAAAGGTTGGAGAGTAGAAGTAACAAATGCCAACGAAGGCACTGCTGGTGGTTACAAAGAAATTGTTTTCAACGTTACTGGCGAAGGCGTTTATGGCATTATGAAATATGAATCTGGCGTACACCGTGTGCAACGTGTGCCTGCCACAGAAACACAAGGTCGTGTTCACACCTCAGCTTCTACAGTAGCAGTACTTCCAGAAGCCGACGAGTTCGACGTAGAAATCAACGAAGGTGAAATTAAATGGGATACATTCCGTTCGTCTGGTGCAGGTGGTCAAAACGTAAACAAAGTGGAATCTGGTGTTCGCTTGCGTTATATGTGGAAAAACCCTGTAACAGGCACAGTAGAAGAAATCCTAATTGAATGTACAGAAACACGTGACCAACCTAAAAACCGTGAACGTGCGCTTTCTCGTCTTAGAACAATGATTTACGACCGTGAACACCAAAAATATATCGATGATATTGCTTCACGTCGTAAAACCATGGTGTCTACTGGCGACCGCAGTGCTAAGATTCGTACCTACAACTATCCACAAGGTCGTATCACAGACCACCGTATAAACTATACTATTTACAACCTAAACGCATTTATGAATGGCGACATTCAAGACTGCATCGACAAACTAATCATTGCCGAAAATGCAGAGCGTATGAAAGAAAGCGCGTTATAATTAAAAACAACATACTATGACAAGACAAGAACTTTTTGAAAACATCAAACGCAAAAGATCATTCCTTTGCGTTGGTCTAGATACCGACATTAATAAAATTCCTGAGCATCTATTCGAAGACGAAGATGCAATGTTCGCTTTTAACAAAGCTATCATCGACGCCACAGCAGACCTTTGCGTGGCATACAAACCAAACCTTGCATTCTACGAAAGCCTAGGTATTGCAGGTTGGGAAGTTTTGGAACGTACTGTAGAATATATTCGTGCAAACTACCCAGACCAATTTATCATTGCTGACGCAAAACGTGGCGACATTGGCAACACCTCAGCTATGTATGCTCGTTGCTTCTTTGGAAATATGGATTTCGACACAGTAACTGTGGCTCCTTATATGGGTGAAGATAGCGTTTCTCCATTCCTTACATATCCAGGTAAATGGGTAACTCTTCTTGCTCTTACCTCAAACAAAGGTGCTTTCGACTTCCAATTTACAGAAGACAAAGAAACTGGCAAAAAACTATTTGAACAAGTACTTGAAACCTCTAAAAAATGGGGTAACGAAGACAATATGATGTATGTAGTAGGTGCTACAAAAGCTAATATGCTACAAGACATTAGAGCAATTATACCAAACAACTTCCTTCTTGTACCTGGTGTTGGTGCACAAGGTGGTAGTCTAGAAGCAGTTGCTGAATATGGTATGAACGACGAATGTGGTCTTCTAGTAAACTCTTCTCGTGCTATTATCTATGCAGACAGCACAGAAAACTTTGCAGAGGCTGCACGTGCAGAAGCACTAAAAGTGCAACAAGAAATGGATGCGCTTTTAAGTAAAAAAGGAATATAAATAGTTTATAATTTTATACTTAAAAATGCGATATTGCGATGAGCGGAAATAGATTTTATGAAATGATTAACGTTAAACAAAAGCGTTGTCTGAACGAAGTGAGTTTAGCTTTTGTAGTTAATCATAAATAAAATCCCGTGAAGAGCTCTACTCGCTATTTTTAATGTATAAAATTAATAACTACAAACAATACAATGAACAAAAGAAAAATAGTTAACGACCCTGTATTTGGTTTCATAACAATACCATGCGACCTAATATACGATTTGATGCAACACCCTATGGTGCATCGCTTAACTCGTATCAAACAATTAGGTCTTACATGTTATGTTTATCCTGGAGCACAACATACTCGTTTCCAACACTCATTGGGTGCGCTATACCTAATGACCGAAGCTATTAAAACCCTTCAAAACAAAGGAAACGACATCACTAAAGAAGAAGCCGAAGCAGTTTACGCAGCTATTTTTCTACACGACGTGGGTCATGGTCCTTTCTCGCACACACTAGAAGATTTCTTCTATAAAGACATTTCTCACGAAGACATTGGCATTTCCATAATAGAAAAACTCAACGAAGAACTTGGTGGTAAACTATCTCTTACCATAAGCATTTTAAAGAATACTTACCACAAAAAGTTCCTTCACGAACTAGTTTCTGGACAGCTCGATATGGACCGCCTGGACTACCTACGCCGTGATAGTTTCTTCACAGGTGTGAGCGAAGGCAATATTGGTTCTGCCAGAATTATAAAAATGCTAAACATTAAAGACGGCAAACTTGTAGTGGAAGCCAAGGGTATTTACTCAATAGAAAACTTCCTTATGAGTCGCCGCCTTATGTATTGGCAAGTGTATTTGCATAAAACTGCCTTTGCTGCAGAACTTATGCTTTGCAAAACTCTGGAGCGTGCTAGATACCTAGTACAAAAAGGAGAAAACATTTTTGCGCCAGACAACTTAATGTATTTCCTAAAACAACAACCAGAGAAAATCACTTGCGAAAACCTTTCCCTATTCACCACCCTCGACGACACCGATATTTGGGTGAGCATGAAAGTATGGGAAAACCATTCAGACAAAGTCCTTTCTACACTAAGTAGAGGAATTATAAACAGAAATATATTTAAGTTAGAAATATCTAACGACCCTATCGAAAAAGAGGTTTTAAACAATAAACTAAAAGAAATAGAAGCTAAGTTGAGTTTAAGTAGAGAAGATGCCGAGTTTCTTATAGCACAAAAAATAGTTTCAAACCACCTATATAGTAAAGGTGAAACTGGTATAGATATTCTTTATGGCGATGGTAGCACAAAGAGTATTTCACAAGCCTCAGACATGTTCAATTTAGATTTACTTTCTAAAAAAGTATCTAAATTCTATTTTTGTTACGTTAGAGGGTTATAGATTTTGATTTAAAAATAAAACTTATTATTTTTACCCAATTTTTAGCAATAAATTATGGAGTTTTCAGCTTTACAAATTGCAACATTATTAGGTGGTACCGTAGAGGGCGACCAAAACGTACTTGTAAGCAATTATTCTAAAATTGAAGAAGGAAAACCAGGTACACTTTCGTTTTTAGCCAACCCTAAATACGAAAGTTATATCTACGAAACAAACGCAAGTATTGTTTTAGTAAACAACGATTTCAAACCTTCAAAACCTATTAATGCCACTCTAATTAGAGTGCCTAACGCATATTTGGCTTTAGCTAAACTTCTTCAGTTTGCAGAAAAACACAAGCCTCATAAAAAAGGCATAGACAAAACTGCAAAAATAGAACGTTCAGCAAAAATTGGTAAAAACGTGTACCTAGGTGCATACGTATATATTGGCGAGAATGTGGTGATTGAAGACGATGTACAGATTTACTCTCACGCCTCTATAAACGACAATGCAAAAGTGGGTGCAGGCACAAAAATTTATAACTCTGTGGTAGTATACAACGACTGTGTGGTGGGAGCTAATTGTATTATCCACGCAAACTCAGTGATTGGTTCCGATGGTTTTGGCTTTGCCAAAAATCCAGACGGAAGCTACTTTAAAATGCCACAAAATGGTAATGTTATCATAGAAGATAACGTAGAAGTAGGTGCAGGCACCACTATCGACCGTGGTAGCATGGGCCCTACTATTTTAAGAAAAGGAGTAAAAATAGACAACCAAGTACAAATAGCACACAACGTAGAAATTGGCGAAAACACAGCCATTGCAGCATGTTCTGGCGTGGCAGGTTCTACAAAAGTGGGCAAAGATTGCATTATAGCTGGCATGGTGGGCATTTCTGGCCACATTCAAATAGCAGACAACACCACAATAGGTGCGTTCTCTGGTGTAAGCAATACTATCAAAGAGCCAGGACAAATCTATCATGGTGCAGTGGCTATACCTGCAATGAAAAATAAACGTTCATTTGCTGTTTATCGCAATCTTCCAGATTTGAGCAAAACAGTTTACGAACTAGAGAAACAAATAAAAGAACTTAAAGAGGCGTTGAATAAATGAGTAAACAATTTACCATAAACAAACCTTTTTCCCTTTCTGGCAAAGGCCTTCACACTGGGTTAAATATTGAGGCTAATTTCCTTCCTGCAGAAGAAAACACAGGTATTATCTTTAAACGCATCGACCTAGAAGGTGCACCAGAGATACCTGCTATTGCCACATACGTTTCTGCCACAGAAAGAGGTACTGTGCTAAAAAAAGGCGAAGCTGCAGTGAGCACAATCGAGCACATTATGTCTGCCTTTATGGCTCACGGCATCGACAACTGCATTATTGAAATTAACGCACCAGAAGTGCCTATCCTAGACGGCAGTGCAAAATATGTGGTGGAGGCAATAAATAATGTAGGTAAAAAAGAGCAAAACGCAGAAAGAAAATACTTTGAGGTCACTCAAGAAATGACCTTTACAAATGGCACCTCAACTATTAAACTTCTTCCTGCCGAGGATTTCACAGCAGAAGTAACCATCGATTTTGGCTCTCCTATCCTAAAAAAACAAACAGCAAGCATCTGCGGTTTTGATGGATACGACAAAGAAATTTCTTCTGCTCGCACATTTGTTTTCGTAAGAGAAATTGCTCTGCTTCTTCAACACAATCTTATTAAAGGTGGAGACCTAGACAATGCAATTGTTATCTACGATCAACCACTTTCAAAAGAAGCTATCACAGATATTTGTGGCAAACTAAACGTGCCTGTTATAGAAGTGGAAGACCTAGGTTACTTAAACCACCGCCCACTTGAATGGGAAAACGAACCTGCAAGACACAAACTTTTAGACCTGATTGGAGACTTATCTCTTATTGGTCGTCCTATTAAAGGAAAGATTTTGGCAGAAAAGCCAGGTCACGGATACAACACCTTCGTGGCACAAGAGATTTTAAAACTTATAAAATAATATAATATGATTTCAGAACAAGCATTCGTACACCCTAATGCAGAGATAGGTAAAAATGTAACCATCGATGCGTTTGCATATATCGACGAAAATG
>CALDPN010000150.1 GCA_937911235.1 uncultured Bacteroidales bacterium | reverse complement strand
TCCATAGTGGTTTCTTTAAGCTGAGCAGCGTTCATCTCACCAAGACCTTTGTAACGTTGTACGTGGATACCGCTTTCTGTGCCGTTGTTGCCATATTTTTCAATGAAGGCAAGACGCTGTTGTTCGTTCCAGCAGTATTCTTCTACTTTACCTTTTTTGCATAAGTATAGTGGAGGAGTAGCAATGTACACGTGACCACCTTCAATAAGTTCTTTCATATAACGGAAGAAGAAGGTAAGGATAAGTGTGGCAATGTGGCTACCGTCCACGTCGGCATCGGTCATGATAATAACTTTGTGGTAACGAAGTTTTTCAAGGTTAAGAGCCTTAGAGTCGTCTTTTGTACCAATAGTTACACCAAGTGCTGTGTAGATATTTTTGATTTCTTGGCTATCAAACACTTTGTGTGTCATAGCTTTTTCTACGTTCAAGATTTTACCACGAAGTGGAAGGATAGCTTGAGTAACGCGGTCACGACCTTGTTTTGCTGTACCACCCGCAGAGTCACCTTCGACAAGGAACAATTCGCATTCAGAAGGGTCTTTACTTGAGCAGTCAAATAGTTTACCTGGAAGACCAAAACCTGAAAGTGGGCTAGCACGTTGCACAAGTTTACGTGCGTTTTGAGCAGCCTTACGAGCAGTAGCAGCAAGCACTACTTTTTCTACAATAAGTTTTGCTTCTTTTGGATTTTCTTCAAGGAAGTTGCCAAGAGCTTCGCTCACAGCCATATCCACAGAACCCATTACCTCGTTGTTACCAAGTTTGGTTTTGGTTTGACCTTCGAATTGTGGTTCTGCCACTTTAATAGAAACAATAGCAGTAAGACCTTCGCGGAAGTCGTCGCCATTAAGTTCTATTTTTGCTTTTTCAAGTTTGTCTAGAAGTTTGTTTTCTTCTGCATATTTCTTAAGTGTACGTGTAAGACCACGACGGAAACCTGCAAGGTGAGTACCACCCTCGATGGTGTTAATGTTGTTTACGTATGAGTGAACATTTTCACCGTAAGAGGTGTTGTAGGTCATAGCGATTTCTACTGGTGTATCATATTTGTCTGTTTGAATATGAATAACATCGTTTAGAAGTTTTTCGCGAGATTCGTCCACATAAAGAACGAATTCTTTAAGACCTTCTTTAGAGAAATATACTTCTTGTTTTGGTTCTTCGCCTTCTGCCACACGTTTGTCGGTAAGAGTAAGTTTAATACCTGCGTTTAGGTATGCAAGCTCTCTAAGACGTGCAGAAAGAATATCAAATTTGTATTCTGTAGTAGTGAAGATAGAACCATCTGGTTTGAAGGTGATGGTAGTACCTGTTCTGTCGCTATCGCCAATTACTCTTACTGGCTCAAATGGTTTACCTACAGCGTATTCTTGCATGTAGATTTTACCATTTCTGTGAACCTCAGCTCTTAGGTATGTAGAAAGTGCATTCACACAAGACACACCCACACCGTGAAGACCACCAGATACTTTGTAACTATCTTTGTCGAATTTACCACCAGCGTGAAGCACTGTAAGCACCACTTCTAGAGCAGACTTACCTTCTTTTTCGTGCATATCCACAGGAATACCACGACCGTCGTCTGATACGCTGATAGAATTGTCTTCGTTGATGACTACGTCAATATTTTTACAATATCCAGCCATAGCCTCGTCGATAGAGTTATCGACTACCTCATACACTAAGTGGTGAAGACCTTTTTGGCTAATATCGCCAATGTACATGGCAGGACGTTTTCTAACCGCCTCTAAACCTTCTAACACGGTAATACTACCTGCACCATAATCTTCTGCTTGCTGGATTTTTTCTACTTCTTCCATATTTTTATTTATTATATTCTAACCTAATTTTACGCAACGTACACAATTTGGAGCAGCGAGAGCAGAACTAAGTTTACTTAAGTTTTGCCGAGTCGTGACAAATTTGGTACCTTACGCAGTAAGGTACAAATATAAGAAAAATAAAGTAGAAAACTACTATTTTTAGTCAACAAAAAACAAGTCCTAAACGATATTTTTTTGAGTCATTTTAAGAGAGGAAGTTCTAGGCGTTTTATTCATCATCGTCCATACCCGACACTGGCAAACCAAGTTTTTGACGTTCTTTGCGACGCAAATAATACACAATACCAAACTCTTTTGAGCGCTCTTGCATTTGCTCGGTGCCAAGTTCGGCAAAGTGACCTTCGATTTGGTTCCAAAGGTCTAGAATTATTTGGTCTGCTTTGGTGCGAAGACTTTGGATATTATCTAAAAATCTGCCAGAGGTCTTTTGTGAAACTTTTTTACCTTGGTAGGCTTCGGCAAATAGTTCGTAGTGAACTTTAACTTTACCGATAGAAGGATTGTAGATAGCACTACCTGGGCTGCTCATGGTACGCTCTGTTTCGCCGTCGATAATATTTTTACCCCACTCTAAAAGTAGAGCTTCTGTACTCAAATCTGGCACAGTATAGTTATCTGGAAGAAGTTTGTACATAAGCTTCTTCTCTGGCTTAATCTCATTTCTAAGACAAGAAAGATTTAATACTTGAATAAAATGCGAAACATACATTCTTGCATTTCTCACGAGTTGCTGATATTTAGAACTCTTTTCACTCTGCATAGAGACAGACATTTTATACTCAGAAATTGCTCTTTCAAACTGAGGTATAAATGAGTTTATCTCTATCATAGTTTTTGTAGAGAAAGGAGATGCAGAAGAACCCAATTCTTCAAACTTTGCCTTGGCAACTTTCATAGCACGAAGGCGCGCTGCATCTGTATTTGGCAAGCGACGGTATGGCATAATATTTAGATTTTAAGGATATTCGCCATAAAAATAGGGAGATTTTTTGAAAATCCCCCTATTTTTCAACAAAAATTTTAATTATTTTTTTCTACCCATAAGATGATATGCCAAATTTATTAGTATATCTTTCTTATATTCAGGAAGTTGCAAACTTTTTGCACAAACGACTGATTTTTCAAAGAAATCTTGAATAGCCTCTTCGCAACGTTTGTCCGACTCTGTTTCTTTATAAATATCAAGCACTGCATTTATCTTTGCTTGCTCGTCTGCAACCTCGCTCGCGCTTATCCAATTTCTCAAGTTTTCGGCTGTTGCACCTTCTGCTGCTTTTAACGCATTAAGCAGTAAATATGTCTTTTTATTGCACTTAATGTCGCCACCTATTTGCTTACCAAATTCTTTTGGGTCACCAAACGCATCTAAATAGTCGTCGCGAAGCTGGAATGCAAGACCTAAGTTTATACCGTAGTTGTATAGCAGGTCTGAATCAGACACAGGAGCACCACCTATGATAGCACCAATCTCCAAACTAGTAGCAAGTAGCACTGCTGTTTTCAGACGTATCATTTCTATATATTCATCTACAGTAACATCGTCTCTAGTTTCAAAAGACATATCAAGTTGTTGACCTTTACAAACTTCCATTGCCACTTTTGAGAAAAGCATCATTATATTACTCAAAAGATGACTTTCTACTTGCGACATGTGTTGGTATGCGCAAATAAGCATAGCATCGCCAGAAAGAATTGCAGCATTGTCGTTCCACTTTTTGTGCACTGTAGCCTGACCACGTCTTGTGTCTGCCCTGTCCATAATGTCATCGTGCAAAAGTGTAAAATTGTGGAAAATCTCTAGACCCAAAGCCGCAGACATCGCCTTTTCTGCCTCGCCTGAGTAAAACTCACATGCTAGTGTACAAAGCGCTGGTCTTATTCTTTTACCACCTAGGCTAAGAACATATTCTATTGGGTCGTATAAAGATTTTGGATTGTCATTCCAATTTAATCTGGATAGAGCATTTTCTATTAAAGCAATTTGCTCTTTAACCTTTGGTTCCATAGTGTTTTAATTTAATTTGTTTTCAATAATATCTGTCATAACGTCCTTGATGTCTATGCCAGCAGCACGCACTTGTTGAGGAATGAAACTTGTTTGGGTCATACCTGGAGTGGTGTTTGCTTCTAGCACATGAGGAACGCCATCTTCTGTAATGATATAGTCGATACGAACTATACCTTTACAGCCTAAAATATCATAATATTTTTTAGTTTCTTCTTGTACTTGTTTAGTTAGTTCGTCAGAAATACGAGCAGGCGTAATCTCACTCACTTGACCATTGTATTTTGCGTCGGTATCGAAGAATTCATTTTCAGGCACCACTTCTGTGATAGGGAACACAACTGTTTTTTCGTGTGTTTTATACATACCGCAAGTAATCTCTGTGCCTTTTAGGAATGATTCTATAATTACATCACCGCCTTCGGCAAACGCCTTGTCTATGGCAGGAAGTATTTGTGCTTCTTCTTTTACTTTTGTTACACCAAAACTACTTCCGCCCACATTCGATTTAATAAAACATGGCAAGCCAAGATTTGCAACTACCTCTGCAGGGTTTACTGTAGCACCTGGTGACACAAGCATAGACTTAGCAACTTTTGCTCCAAAGTTCTTTAAATATTGGTTGCAAGCAAATTTATTGAAACTAAGAGCAGCAGCTAGCACACCACAACAAGAATATTTAAGACCGATAAGGTCGAAATAACCTTGAAGAATACCGTTTTCGCCTGGTGTACCATGAATGGTAATATAAGCAAAATCAAATTTTTGTTTCTCTCCATCTATGGTGTATGAGAAATCATTTTTATCTATGGCGTATGATTTATTTTCAGACACCTTTGCAAGCCACTCGTCACCGATAATGGTAACAATAGTAGTTTTATATTTTGTTTCGTCGATAAAAGACTTAATACCTTGAGCACTTTTTAGTGATACTCCTACTTCTGAAGAGTTGCCCCCTGCAACTATTGCGATGTGTTTCATGTTATGTAATTTTTATTTGTTATTGCAAATATAGTAATAAGTTAGGAGTTTTTATTCGTAAAATACAACTTATAATAAGATAATCCTACTACGAACACGCAACCTATAAGGAAAATGTAATCCTCAGATGTGGTGTAGGTAGGCGTTGCAGCCTCAACATTCTGTATCACTTCAAACTTATTCAAACTCCACGCTGCCACCACAGCCATAAAGTTGTTGAAACAGTGAGCAGCAATTGGCAGCCATAGCGACTTGCCATACACAAGCAGATAGCCAAGAGCTGCACCCAATATCATACGAGGGAAAAATCCGTAAAATTGGAAGTGGATGGCACTAAAGATAATGGCAGACACCCATACTGCCACGTGCACATTTTTAAACCATTTTGCAAGATGATTTTGAAGCACACCTCTAAAAAGTAGTTCCTCACAGATGGCAGGAGTAATAGCCATTACCACCACATTTACAAGCAAATCCATATATGATGTGCCAGCAAGAAATCTTTCTTGAAGCTCTGCTGCAGTATTTTCCGCCTCACGCATCCATGCCTCAAGTGGTGCAAGAAAATCTGGCAAACTAATGGCCTGATTCCACTCGTTTACCACTCCCACTATTGGCTGAATAGCTAGAAGTGCAATGATACCATAAAGATAATTTTTGCCTTTACCAGCAGAAGAAAGTTTTAATTCTTCTTTTGGTTCGTCGAATATAAGATATGCAGCCAAACCTCCACCCAAGATAAATGTGATAATAGAAGATACAAATTGCACGGCAAGTTCTGCACCCACCGACGTAGCCTCCACACCAGTAAATTTAAGCACCACAGCAAGCACTGCAGATGTAAAACATAAGAAAAATAGTGGCACAAGTAAAGCCACAAGAAACTTCACAAAATTGCTACTACTGGCAAAAAATCCTTTTAATTTGAACATTTTAATATTGTGTTTTCGTTTGTTACTTTTAAACTATACTGAGCGCCCATCATTAGTGGATGGTTGTTGTCAACGTGTCCTGCAGGAAAGTTGAAACACACCGGAATGTTACAATCCTTTACTGCCTCACTTATCACCCCATACACACCACCTGGGAAACTATCATCTTCATCAATGTCGGTAAACTGACCCACCACAAGACCTTTTATTTGCTTAAACACTCCACCAAGACGAAGGTTTTGAATCATTCTATCCACGTGGTAAAGTCTTTCGCTTAGGTCTTCGATAAACAAAATTTTACCCTCGTAATCTAAATCGAACGGTGTGCCGCGCAAGCCATAAAGCACAGAAAGGTTGCCACCGATTAGCTGCCCAGATACCTCTCCCACTTTATTCATTTCATGAGATGCCACCTCGTAACCCACATTTTCACCAAAAAGCATCGCCATTAAATTATCAAGTCCTTCGGCACGCAAGGTAATGTGTTTTGCCATAATGCCGTGGATAGACGCCACACCCACAAGGCTTAGTGCATTGTGTAGCACAGTGATGTCGCTAAAGCCCACCACCCATTTAGGGTCATCATTAAGCGGAGAAAAATCTATCTTATCAATAATTCTGGCAAGACCATAACCACCACGAGAGCAGAAAATAGCCCTCACTTGAGGGTCGCTCACTGCCGCCTGTAGGTCTGCAATTCTGTCTTCATCGGTGCCCGCAAATCTACCTGCCTCGCACAAAGTATGCTCTGCCACGCTCACTACCAACCCATACTCCTCAAGCACTTGTTTTAAACCTTCCACCCACTGAGCCTCAATTTTGCCAGATGGAGAAAGAATCACTACCTTATCATTAGGTTTTAATAGTCTTGGAATTTTCATAATTTTGGACGCATTTTAATAATTGGTATCACCATCTCTTCCATCGAAATACCTCCGTGTTGGAAGGTGTCTTTATAGTAACTTACATAATAATTGTAATTGTTTGGGTATGCTATAAAGTCAGTGTTCGATGCAAAAATATAGTTGGTGCTTATATTTGGACTAGGCAACATAATAGAAGAAGGGTTTGTAATGGCAAACACTTCTTTTTTGTTGTAAGCAAGGTTTTTGCCAAGTTTGTAACGTAAGTTTACGTTGGTATTTTTGTCGCCCACCACCTTAATGGCATTTTTCACTCTTATACTACCATGGTCTGTGGTTAAGATTACTTTTACCTTATGTTTTGCTAACATTCGGAAAAACTCAGAAGCTGGCGAATGCTTAAACCACGATTTCACAAGCGAACGATATGCTGCCTCATCTGGAGCAAGTTCTCTAAAGAGTTTCACCTCAGTGCGGGCATGAGAGAGCATATCCACAAAGTTGAACACCACCACATTTAAGTCGTTTTCCATAAGGGAACTCAACTGGTCGTTGAATTTCTCACAAGCCTGATTGGTGTTTATTTTGTTGTATGAGAATGTAAAACGACGTCTAAATCTTTCTATCTGATTTCTAATAAGCGACTCCTCGTTTAGGTTTTTGCCCTCATCTTCCTCCTCGTCTACCCAAAGATCTGGATACATTTTCTTTATTTGTTCAGGCATAAGACCAGAGAAAATGGCATTACGAGCATATTGAGTGGCCGTTGGCAAAATGCTAAAGTAAGAATCATCTTCTTCAAATTCGTATAGCGAGCTCAACTCTTTTTGAATAACTCTCCAGTGGTCTAAACGAAGATTGTCTATAAGCACAAAGAACACCTTTTCGCCTTTGTCTAAAAGTGGAAATACCTTTGTTTTAAACAAATCTGGGCTCATCACTGGTTTGCTTTGGTCACCCTGAAACCATTTTTCGTAGTTATTTTTTATGTATTTTGAAAATGCTGCATTGGCTTCTTGTTTTTGCATTTGAAGCATTTCAAGCATATTTTCGTCTGCTTCCTCTAGCTCCATTTCCCAAAAAACAAGGTCTTTGTAAAGTTTTTTCCAAGCATCAGAAGATAGTTTGTCGCTTATCTCGTTGCTAATTCTCATAAACTCCGCACGGTAGTTTACTGTGGTTTTTTCCATAATAATCTCTTGCGAGTTCACCACCTTCTTTAGCGACATAAGTATCTGCATAGGATTTACAGGCTTGATAAGATAGTCTGAAATCTTTTGCCCGATGGCTTGTTCCATAATGTCTTCCTCCTCGCTTTTTGTAATCATAATTACAGGCATAGAAGGATTTTCTTTCTTAATCTCTAGCAAACATTCAAGCCCACTAAGACCAGGCATATTTTCGTCGAGAATTACCACGTCGAAATGTTTCTGCTTGCATTCGTCTATAGCGTCAGCAGCAGAAATCACCGTAGTAACCTCGTAACCTTTGTTTTCAAGAAATATAACGTGAGGCTTTAGAAGTTCTATTTCATCATCAGCCCAAAGTATCTGTATTTTTCTCATTTTCTCTCTGTTTTAATTAAAAGTAACGACCCCACAAGCATTGGTATTACATAATTTATAAACCAAAGTGACATTGCCGCTAGCGCCACACCAAGTGTATTTCCTAATAATGGTTCCATCACCAACAATGCAGAAGAACCTCTAATGCCTAGTTCTGCAAATGCCACCGATGGTATAATTGACACTAAAAAATAGTTTATCGGAATAAGAACCATTGCAGTTGAGAAATGAATATCTACTGCAAAGAATTTTAGCATTAAAAAATATTGAAAACTATAAACAGCAAATCGCACTATAGAATAAAGGCTCACTTTAAGCAAACTCGCATACGAGATAAGCGAAATGGCACGAGCAATGTCTTGCAACTTCTCTGATTTAAGTTTCAGTTTTCCCACCCAAAATGGAATGGTAAAGTACAACAAAAACACCGTAACTGCTGCAAGAATACCAATATTTCTAATTAATAAAATTTGTGGTATCTGCTCCAACTCTACCACAATATTACACGCAAGTACAAAAGCAATGCACACAAAAAACAGCGTGGCAAAACTTTGCGAAAGCGTGCAAATAAGGCTACAAATTACGCCCTTTGTTTTGTTGCCATCGGCAAGAAACATAGACCTTCCCACTGGCTCACCCACCCTGTTTGGAGTGAAAAAACCAGATGTTAGACCTATTAAAACAGACTTAATAGCCTGCCAAAGTGACAATACTTGTATCTTGCTTAGCACCTGTTTCCACTTCAAGGACTCCAAAAACCAATTTAGCGGAATAAGAATCAAGCAACACAGTAAATATTTTAAATTTTCTAATCCGTGTGTCTTAAAGTAATACGAAAAGTCTTCGTAATGCTCAAAATTTATAAAAGTATAAATAAGATAGCCGTATGCCGCCACCATAATGAAAATCTTTATCCAAGTAAATTTCTTTTTAAAGACCTCAGAAATATTTATACTCTTTAATTTCACTTCTTATTTACTCTAAACGAGAAATATTTTTGGATTAAAAATCCCACCACTGTGGTAATCACTGTAATTATCATCTTTGATGGTGTAGGGTAAATACCCACCATTTCCACAAGTAGTTTTAGTCCTGCGTATGTGAGCAAGAAATTGAAACCTAGCATAGCCGCATATCTAAACACTTGCGAAAATGTTTTTAGGTTTGAGGCAGAAAATGTAATGTATTTTGAGAAACAGAAACCCACAGTAAATGTGATTGGGGTAACTATAAAAAGACTCAAAATGTGTGGCGACATTACCACAAAACCTAGGTCGAGATATTGTTTTTGTACAATAAAATTGTAAGTAAAAAAGTACAAAATCCAGTCTTGAACAGTGTTTATTGTGCCACAAGCAAGGTAATAATACACCTGTTTGTTCATCCACCTACCAAAAAGCGGATAGAAAATATCTAATATGTTTTTTATTAGTTTCAAATTATATATCTTTGTAAAGTAAATCTTACAAATATAGCATTTTTTTATGTACGTTAAACCTAAAAAACACCTTGGTCAACATTTTTTAACTGATTTAAGCATTGCTAAAAGAATTGCTGACACCTTGCCAGAAAAGGAAGGGATAAAAGTATTGGAGATAGGTCCCGGCACAGGAGTGCTAACTCAGTTTTTGCTTGAAAAATCAAATGTAGATTTGAATGTGATTGAGCTAGACGGAGAGTCTGTAGAATACCTTTCAAAAAACTTCCCAAAACTAGATGGCAAGATTCATTTTAAGGATTTCTTGAAATACGAACTTAAGGAACTTTACGGTGACGAAGAATTTATGGTAATAGGCAACTATCCATACAATATCTCTAGCCAAATCTTCTTTAAAGTACTTGAATATAGAGACCAAATTCCTTTTGTGAGTGGTATGCTTCAAAAAGAAGTGGCAGAAAGAATTGCGTCTAAACCAGGCAAAAAAGCATACGGCATCTTGAGTGTGCTTCTTCAAGCATATTACGATATTGAATATCTGTTCACCGTGCCACCTTCTGTGTTCAACCCTCCTCCAAAGGTGCAATCGGCTGTAATTAGCCTAAAGAGAAACTCTCGTGAGAGCCTTCCTTGCGACGAAAAACTCTTTAAAACTGTGGTGAAAACCACATTTAACCAACGTAGAAAAACAATTAGAAATTCTATTCGCCCTCTTATCCCGGGCGGCGATTTCTCAAAAAAAGAAGATATCGATTTACTAACCAAACGCCCAGAGCAGCTTTCGGTTGAGGAGTTTGTAAGACTTACTCGCTGGTTAGTGAATGAATGATTTATATAATAAAAAAACTGCCTTCTAGTCGGCAGTTTTTTTATTTGTGTTAATTAGGATTTTTAAAGGTGGGATTTTTAGGCGTCGCGATGTGCGAAGAACCGGAGTTTACTGGACGTAAATGAGGATTCTGAGCACGAGCGCAACGAAAAAAGCACCCTTTAAAAAACTAATTAGAATGTTCAGATATATATTTAATGCGTACTAATCTAATCTCTTCTTCGGTGAAGTCTGGGCCAAGTTCGTTGATAGCTTCATCGATGTCACCATCGGCAGATTCACTAAAGTAATCCATAATTTCATCTACTTTGTCTAAGTCTATTTCGTCTTCGATAAAGTAGTCGATATTAATTCTGGTACCAGAGTTTACAATTGCATCAATTTCATCAATTAATTCTGCAAATTCAAGACCTTTTGAGATTGCGATATCTTCTAAGCTAATCTTACGGTCGATAGCTTGAATAATTTCTACTTTAAGTTTAGACTTGTTTGCCACAGTTTTAACACGTAGGTCTTCTGGACGCTCAATTTCGTTTTCTTGAACGTGCTTTTTGATAAGCGCAATAAAGTCTTGAACATATGGTTTGCTCACCTTACCAGCACCTACACCAGGAATATTTTGCATTTCTTCCACAGTGATAGGATAAGTAGTTGCCATAGACTCAAGAGAAGGGTCTTGGAAAATAATATAAGGTGGTTGACCCTCTTGCTTAGCAATTTTCTTTCTTAAATCTTTAAGCATAGAGAATAGAGCCTCGTCTGCTGCGCCAGAACCACTTTTTAAAACTTGTTTTTCTTCTACCTCTTCGTCTTCATCAGAGTCTTTGGTAATTTTAAATGATTTTGGTTTGCTTAAGAACGCCTTACCAGCTTTTGTTACTTTCAGAACTCCGTAGTTCTCTATCTCTTTATCGATATAACCACTAATTAAAGCTTGGCGAATAACAGTACTCCAAACTGAAATATCCTCATTCTTTCCTGTGCCAAACACATCTAATTCGTGATGTTTGTAATCTACTACTTCTGATGTTTCTTTACCTATAACAATATCTATTATATGGCCTTCTTTAAATTTCTCTTTTACCTCTAATATCGTCTCTAGAACGGTACATAATAAATCTTGTGCTTCCATTTTCTTTTTCGGATGCAGGCAATTATCGCAGTTTCCACAATTTTCCTGATCATACTCCTCTCCAAAGTAATGTAAAAGAAGTTTTCTTCTACATATAGATGATTCTGCGTATGCTTTAGTCTCACTTAGAAGCTGTTTTCCTATCTCTTGTTCAGAAATAGGCTTACCCTGCATAAATTTTTCTAGTTTTTGGATGTCCTTAGTTGAATAAAACGCTATACACTGACCTTCACCACCATCGCGACCAGCACGACCTGTCTCTTGATAAAATCCTTCTAAACTCTTAGGAATATTATAGTGGATTACGTAGCGCACATCTGGTTTGTCGATACCCATACCAAATGCAATTGTTGCCACAATTACTTCCACTTCTTCTAGCAAGAAATTATCTTGGTTTTCGCTTCTCACACTAGAGTCCATACCAGCGTGATATGGCAGAGCACTAATGCCGTTTACTTTAAGTTTCTCTGCAAGGTCTTCTACTTCTTTTCTGCTCAAGCAATAGATAATACCAGATTTACCTTTTTGAGATTTAATATATTTGATAATTTCTTTATCTATATCATCAGTCTTTGTTCTTACCTCGTAATAAAGGTTTGGTCTATTGAAAGAAGACTTAAAGACTGTTGCATCCAATATTCCTAAATTCTTCTGAATATCATTTTGAACCTTTGGTGTAGCTGTTGCTGTAAGAGCAATTATAGGAGCCTCCCCTATCTTATTAATAATAGGTCTGATATTTCTGTACTCTGGTCTGAAATCGTGTCCCCATTCAGAAATACAGTGAGCCTCGTCCACAGCATAGAAAGATATTTTCACTCCTTGTAGGAATAAAACATTTTCTTCTTTGGTTAAAGACTCTGGTGCCACATATAAAAGCTTGGTTTTTCCGCTTAGAACGTCGTTTTTCACTTCGTCGATAGCAGATTTTGATAGTGAAGAATTTATAAAGTGTGCAATGCCTGGTTCTTTACTCATAGAACGCATAGCATCCACCTGATTTTTCATAAGTGCTATTAGTGGAGAAATCACAATAGCTACCCCATCCATAATAAATGATGGTAATTGGTAGCATAAAGATTTACCTCCACCAGTTGGCATAAGTACAAAGGCATTCTTGCCAGAAAGAAGGTTTGTTACTATTTCTTCCTGTTTTTCTTTAAAGCTATCAAAGCCAAAATAGGTCTTTAAAGCTGCATATATTTCCTTTTTTTCTGCCATAACAATAGCAAATATATGAAATAGAAATCTTTAAAACAATAGTATTATATAAATTAAATCAATTTTTCTTCAAATTTTTCTATTTTTTCTGCCACAATAGACTTAGTTATCACTAATTTCTCTACTTTTTCAGAAGGAATAGTGTACATAAAGTCTACCATTACAGATTCCGCAAGTGAACGAAGACCACGAGCACCAAGCTTAAATTCTATAGCTTTATCTACTATATATTCTATAGCTTCTTCTTCAAATTCTAGTTTCACATCGTCCATGCCAAATAGCTTAACATATTGCTTTGTGATAGAATTTTTAGGCTCTGTCATAATGCGTTTAAGCGCATCACGGTCTAGCGGATTTAAGTAGGTTAATATTGGCAAACGACCAATAATTTCTGGAATTAGACCAAAAGATTTCAAATCTTGAGGTGCCACATACTGCAGAAGATTATCTTTGTTTACATTTCTAGTTGCTTTAGAAGCAGAATAACCTACAGTTTTGGTATTTAGTCTTGAAGCAATTTTCTTTTCAATACCATCAAACGCACCACCGCAAATAAACAGAATATTACGTGTGTTCACAGCAATAAGTTTTTGCTCTGGGTGTTTTCTACCACCTTGAGGTGGAACATTCACAACGGAACCTTCAAGAAGTTTCAAAAGACCTTGTTGCACACCTTCGCCACTAACGTCGCGAGTGATAGAAGGATTGTCGCCCTTGCGAGCAATTTTATCTATCTCATCGATAAACACAATACCTCTTTCTGCAGCTTCCACATCATAGTCTGCCACTTGAAGAAGTCGGGTCAAGATACTTTCAATGTCCTCACCCACATAACCTGCTTCTGTAAGCACAGTAGCGTCCACAATAGTGAAAGGCACGTGAAGCTTTTTGGCAATGGTTTTTGCAAGAAGTGTTTTACCAGTACCGGTAGAACCCACCATAATGACGTTTGATTTTTCTATCTCAACCTCATCGCCGCTATCTTTTTGTAGAAGACGTTTGTAGTGGTTGTACACCACCACACTAAGGTTTTTCTTAGCCTCGTCTTGACCTATAACATATTGGTCTAAAAATTCTTTTATTTCCTTTGGACGTGGAAGTGAATCTATATCTAGAGAAAGTTTAGATTTCTTTGACTTAATCTGCTCGTTTACAATTTCTCTAGCACTCTCCACACAATTGTTACAGATATTGCCTGTAACACCTGTTAGAAGAAGTTCCACTTCGCTCTGCTTACGTCCGCAGAAACTACATCTTTCCTCGTGCTTTGCCATATATTATTTAGGTTGTCTTACTAAAACCTCGTCTATCATACCATATTCTTTAGCTTCAAGAGAAGTCATCCAATAGTCGCGGTCTGAATCTTTTTCAATTCTTTCAAATGGATTACCAGAGTGGTCTGCTATGATAGTGTAAAGTTCTTTTTTAAGTTTTTGGATCTCTGCTATTGTATCGCTCAACATAATTGATCCTTTCTTAATAAGAATTAAAGCTCCTTGATCTTCAAGTTGCAGAACGAAACTGTCGAATCGCTATGATCTTGAAGAAGAATCCTACCTTCAGTAATCTCGCCCCAATCTTGGCTCTTACCGTCAGCGCTTACACCCCACTTAGCATACTTTGAAGCCTTAACACCATCCTTAAACGCCTTAGTCGCGCGATCATATTCCAAAACCTTAACACCATTAAGCCAATGCTCTACCTTAGAGCCTTTCGAAACTATCATACCGCTATTCCATTCTCCGGGAGCCTTTAGAATACCGTCTGCATTAGCCGGGAATATATCATAGAGCGACGCGCTCTTACGGTTACCGTCCTTACCCTTAGTGGAATCCGGGTGACCGTTTTCTAAAATCTGATACTCTTCGCAAGAAGCTTTA
>CALDPN010000149.1 GCA_937911235.1 uncultured Bacteroidales bacterium | reverse complement strand
TATAAAAATATTACAAAATGAATACAGTAGAAAGTTTAGTAGCATCTCGCCTACTTGGCGTTCAAGCCGTTAAGTTACAACCAAATCAACCTTTTACATGGGCTTCTGGCTGGAAATCACCTATTTATTGTGACAACAGAAAAACTCTTTCTTATCCAGATGTTCGCAGTTTAATCAAATTGGAGCTTGCTCGCATCATTTTAGAAAAATATCCAGATGTAGAAGCTATCGCTGGTGTGGCTACAGGTGCTATTGCACAAGGTGCTTTAGTTGCTGATGCTCTTGGTCTTCCATTTGTATATGTGCGTTCTTCTAAAAAAGACCACGGTATGGAAAACCTAGTAGAAGGCTATCTAGAAGAAGGTAAAAAAGTTGTTGTAGTAGAAGACCTTATCTCTACTGGTGGTAGTAGTTTAAAAGCTGTTGCTGCTCTAAGAAACGAAAAGAAATGTAACGTACTTGGTATGGTTGCAATCTTCACATATGGTTTCCCAGTAGCACAAGAACAATTTGCTGCGGCAAACGTAGAACTTACCACACTTTCAAACTACGAAGCTGTGCTTAAATTGGCTTTAGATACCAATTACATTAGCGAAGAAATGCTTCCAACCCTACAAGAATGGCGTAAAGATCCAGCAAACTGGAAAAAAGATTAATATGGATACATTTGAAAGCAAGATAGTTCACATTAATAGTAATGCTAAAGCTATTTTTGAAAAACTTTCTAACCTAGAAAATCTTAGACCAATTATTGCCAACATTCCACAAGACAAGATTAAAGCAGAAGATATTAAACTTACTGCCGACACTTGTAGCTTCAAGGTGGACTCTGTGGGCGAAGTAGGCGTAAAAATAATTGAAAGAGAAGAATTTAAGTGTATTAAGTTTGCCTCAGATAATTCTCCTGTTCAGTTCAATATTTGGATTCAACTAGTTGAGAAGGCTCCTTACGACACTAAAGCCAAGATTACATTCAAGGCAGACCTTCCTTTTATGATTAAAATGTTTATTAAAGACAAACTTGCTAATGGTCTTGACCAAGTAGCAGATTTACTTACTAAAATTCAATACTAATATATGGCAAACAAACTTTGGCAAAAGGAAACCATCGTAAATAGTGACATAGAACGTTACACCATAGGCAAAGATGCAGAGATGGATATGTACATAGCACGCTACGACGTGCTTGGCTCTATGGCTCACGCCAAAATGCTAGAATCTATCGGTCTTCTTGAAAAAACAGACTTAAATGCAATCCTAAAAGGTCTGAAAGAAATCTTTGAACAAATTGAGAAAGACGAGTTTGTAATTGAAGACGGCGTAGAAGATATTCACTCTCAAGTAGAAATGCAACTTGGCGAAGTAGGCAAAAAACTACATAGCGGACGTTCTAGAAACGACCAAGTTTTAGTGGACCTACGACTTTTCTCTCGTGCCAAACTTAAAGAAGTAGTAGAATCTGTTTATGCTCTATTCTGCAGTTTGATTAGCCAAAGCGAACGCTACAAAAACGTTCTTATGCCAGGCTATACTCACCTACAAATAGCTATGCCATCGTCTTTTGGTCTTTGGTTTGGTGCATACGCAGAAAGCCTTTTAGACGATATGCAACTACTTCTAAGTGCTTATAAAGTGGTAAACCGCAACCCTCTAGGTTCTGCTGCTGGTTATGGAAACTCATTCCCACTAAACAGACAAATGACTACAGACCTACTAGGTTTTGATAGTATGGACTACAATGTGGTTTACGCACAAATGGGACGTGGTAAAACAGAACGCATAGTAGCATCTGCCCTTGCTTCTGTGGCTGGTACAATATCTAAACTAGCGTTTGACAGTTGTATGTTTACAAACCAAAACTTTGGTTTCTTGAAACTTGCAGACGAGTTCACCACTGGTTCTAGTATTATGCCACACAAAAAGAACCCAGATGTATTTGAATTAACTAG
>CALDPN010000148.1 GCA_937911235.1 uncultured Bacteroidales bacterium | reverse complement strand
TGACGTGGTAAAAGAAGAAAATGCAACCTGCATAATACGCGGCATTAGAAATGATGTAGATTTAAAGTACGAGAACGAGATTGCTAGAGCAAATTACACTCTATTTGGTGTAGAAACTGTTTTTCTTCTCGCCTCACCCGAGCTTAAAGAAATTTCATCTTCCCTAGTTCGAGAACTCGAACGATATGGAAAAAAAATAACAGACTTACTACCGTAAGTCTGTTTGTTTTATGCGCATCTTAAAATTATTATAATCCGTTTGCAATTTTACTTACACGAGCAAGATGTCTACCACCCTCAAAATCTGTACTCAAGAACTCTTCTACGATAAGTTCTGCTGTAGCTTGAGAGATAAAGCGAGCTGGGATAGAAACGATATTTGCATCGTTGTGTTGACGAGCAAGTTTTGCAAGTTCTACTTGCCAGCAAAGAGCAGCGCGCACGTTTTTATATTTGTTTGCCACCATGCTCACACCGTTGCCTGAGCCGCAAATGATGATACCGAAATCAAATTTGCCTTCATTTACTTCTTTTGCAAGAGGGTGAATCATATCTGGATAATCCACACTTTCTTCTGAATGTGTACCAAAATCTACTAGTTCGAATAATTGTTTGCCGAAAATAGATTTTAATTCTTCTTTAAGGGTATAACCAGCATGGTCACATGCTATACCTACGCGTAATGTATCTAATGGTTTCATATTTAATTAAATTATGGTGCAAAGTTAATGATTTTAATCGATTATACTTATCTGGCAAGGCAAAACTTTCTGAAATTCTTGCCAAAAAGAAGGATAAGATTTTGTTACCACATCTGGCTCATTTATAATAGTAGAACCAAAGTGCATCACAGCTGGAGCAAACGCCATAGCCATACGGTGATCTTCGTATGTATTTATCTTAATCTCACCTGCTGGAGCACATTTTTCACCATCCCATGCCAAAGTACCAGAGGCTACTTCCTTCAAAACAAAACCTAAAGTTTTGCACTCGTTTATTAAGGCTGCAATTCTATCTGTTTCTTTTATTTTTAGGTTTTCAAGTCCAGAAAATTTAAATGGTACATTCATTAAAAGACAACTTACCACTAGTGTTTGAGCAAGGTCTGGCTGTTCTTTCAATGAAATATCATAGATTTTTGGAAGTTCCACCTCAGCATTTTTGCTTAACACCACCCCACCATCCACAAACTGTGTTTTCACACCAAGTGGCTTGTAAAGTTCTACAAGATGAGAGTCGCCTTGCAGGCTATCTGCTAGCAAATATTTAAGTTTAACAGATTTATTTTCTGAAAGTGCCACCACAGAATACCAATAAGACGCTGCAGACCAGTCGTTTTCCACAGTAAATTCTATTGGATTGTATTTTGCAGGAAGTATTTCAACTACATTTTCTTTCCATGTATATGACACACCAAACTCACTCATTAAAGAAAGTGTCATTTGCAAATATGGACGAGACACCAAATCTCCTTCTATTACAAGTGTAATACCTTCTGTAGTATAAGGTGCAATCATTAAAATAGCAGAAAGATATTGACTACTAACATCACCTTTTACATGAAGCTCACCGCCGCGTAGTTTTTTGCCATTTATTTTAAGGGGTGGATAACCTTCTTTCTCCACATATTCTATATCTGCTCCCAAACTTCTTAATGCCTCCACTAATATAGATATAGGTCTGTTTTTCATTCTTTCTGTGCCAGTCATTACTACAGACTCAGAAGATATGGCATAATATGCAGTAAGGAATCTCATTGCAGTGCCTGCTGCACCAATATTTTTTACCTCATCTTTAGACGAAAGTGCACGTATAACAGCTTGAGTATCATCACATTCTGAAAGATTATTCAGTTTTTCTTCCGTTCCACAAAGTGCTGCTATCACAAGTGCTCTATTTGCAATACTTTTTGACGCTGGCAACCCCGCCTCCATACATTCACTGCCCTCTTTTAAATATGTCAATTTATATTGTTTCATTCCTATTTCATTTACACCTACAAAAGTACAAAAAAAATAACATTTAAAGCACAACAGCCGTGTTTTTTGGCAGTCTAGTTTGGTGGTTTGGATTTAATTATTTATATTTGCATTGTGGATTAAAAGGGGAAGTACTTTTGATTTCATTAAACGAGAGTTAAAAAACTTATTATAAATTCACTAAATTATTAATTTAAAATGGCAAATTTAGATTTAAGCAAGTACGGTATTACCGACGTGAAAGAAATTCTTCACAACCCTTCTTACGAAGTTCTTTTTGAAGAAGAAACTAAAGAAAGTCTAGAAGGTTATGAAAAAGGACAATTAACAGAGCTTGACACTGTTAACGTAATGACTGGTATCTATACAGGTCGTTCTCCTAAAGACAAATTCTTCGTTAAAAATGAAGCTAGCGAAGACAGCGTATGGTGGACTTCTGAAGAATACAAAAACGACAACAAACCATGTTCAGAAGAAGCTTGGGCAGACCTTAAAGCTAAAGCTGTTAAACAACTTTCTGGCAAACGTCTATTCGTTGTTGATACATTCTGCGGTACTAACGAAAGCACTCGCTTAAAAGTACGTTTCATCGTAGAAGTTGCATGGCAAGCTCACTTCGTAACAAACATGTTCATCCGTCCTACAGCTGAAGAACTAGCTGCTTACGGCGAACCAGACTTCGTTTGCTACAACGCTGCTAAAGCTAAAGTTGACAACTATAAAGAACTAGGTTTAAATTCAGAAACTGCTACTGTATTCAACCTAAAAACTAACGAACAAGTTATCCTTAACACATGGTACGGTGGTGAAATGAAGAAAGGTATCTTCTCTTTAATGAACTACTTCAACCCACTTAAAGGTATCGCTTCTATGCACTGTTCTGCAAACACCAATATGGAAGGTACTAGCTCAGCTATCTTCTTCGGTCTATCAGGTACAGGTAAAACAACTCTTTCTACAGACCCAAAACGTCTTCTAATCGGTGACGACGAACACGGTTGGGACGACGAAGGTGTATTCAACTACGAAGGTGGTTGCTACGCAAAAGTTATCAACCTAGACAAAGAAAGCGAACCAGACATTTTCAACGCTATCAAACGTAACGCTCTTCTAGAAAACGTTACTGTTGACGCTAATGGTAAAATTGATTTCGCAGATAAGAGCGTAACAGAAAATACACGTGTTTCTTATCCAATCAACCACATCAACAACATCGCAGTACCTTCAAAAGGTCCTCACGCTCAACAAGTTATTTTCTTGTCAGCTGACGCATTTGGTGTGTTACCTCCAGTATCTATCCTTACTCCAGAACAAACTCAATACTACTTCCTATCTGGTTTCACAGCTAAATTAGCTGGTACAGAACGTGGTATTACTGAGCCAACTCCAACATTCTCTGCTTGCTTCGGTGCAGCATTCTTAAGCTTACACCCAACAAAATACGGTGAAGAACTAGTTAAGAGAATGGAAAAAGTAGGTGCTAAAGCTTACTTAGTAAACACTGGCTGGAACGGTACAGGTAAACGTATCTCTATCAAAGATACTCGTGGTATCATCGACGCTATCCTTGATGGTTCTATCAACAACGCTCCAACTAAAAAAATCCCATTCTTCGATTTCGAAGTTCCAACAGAATTACCAGGAGTAGATCCTAACATTCTTGACCCACGCGACACTTACGAATGCGCTTGCCAATGGGAAGAAAAAGCTAAAGACCTAGCTGAACGTTTCATCAAAAACTTCAACAAGTTCACTGGAAACGAAGCTGGTAAAGCTTTAGTTGCTGCAGGTCCACAACTTTAATAAAAATTTGACCTAAAATAAGAAGAAGGAGGTTTCCGTGTTTTAGGAAACTTCCTTTCTTTTTTATATAACTAACGAGCGAAGCGAGTTATAACTCCTAACTCCTAATTCCTAACTCCTAACTATTTAAATTGTACACAGAACTTATAAACACATATAACAACCTAAAGTATTTCACTACCGACCCTGTAGCAGTGGTGAGAATGTGCAAGGAGAAAACTGACATAGAAATTATGGCAGTAATTTGCTCATGGCTAGCATACGGAAACAGACTGCAAATCAACAAAAAATGCCATTTCGCATACAATTTAATGTGTGGCGAGCCATACAAATACCTTTTGTCAAAAGATTGGCAAACTTATAAAACAGACAATAATTCGTTCTACAGATTATTCAAATTTTCAGATTTTTATAATCTAATGAACTCACTATATAAAATTTACACCGAGCACAGTGACCTTGAAGAATACATTAACTTCTTCATAGAGCAGAACAGCAACGCAGACTATCTTGACGCATTAATTGCAGGCATAAAAGCAAACGGCATTCCTAAAAACAAACAATCTGCTTGCAAAAGACTTTGCCTTATGCTTCGCTGGCTAGTAAGAGAAGATAGCAATGTAGATTTAGGCATTTGGAAATCACTCGACAAAACTAAACTTTATATTCCGCTCGACGTCCATGTTAATAGAGTATCTCGTAAACTTGGACTTTTAAAAAGGAACGCAACCGACTTTAAGGCAGTGCAAGAATTAACCAAAAACTGCAGTAAATATTACCCAGAAGACCCTACTATTATGGATTTTGCACTATTTGGTAGTGGATTTACAGAAAGAATTAGGAGTTAGGAGTGAGGAGTTAGGACATATTGAAAACTTAGTGAATAAAGGAACATGAGAAATTTTCTATTTATATTATTTAGTATTATTTGTGCTTCGACAAGCTCAACAACCCTATACGCTCAGACTTACTATACTCAATCATTAAAGAAAAACATTAAGTCTGTACAGATAAATAATTATTTCAAAACCCCACACTATCCTGTAATTTCTCTTGAAGAAGACGAATTCGTTACGCTAAAATTTGACGATTTATCAAATAAAGAAGAAACCTACACTTACAAAATAGTACATTGCAACGCCACCTGGGAAAATTCAAACATTAGCGAAAGCGAATATTTAGATGGATTTTATACAGGATACATTTCGCCCCAAAGTACATCTACAAATACATATTTTCCATATTGCCATTATGAACTAAACTTCCCAAACGAAGACTGCAAACCAATAATTTCTGGCAATTATGTAATTCTAATCTATGAAGACAACAACGAATTACCTATTCTAAGTGCTTGTTTTTCTGTAGTAGAGCCCAAAGTAGCATTAAATGCACAATCTACCCCACTTACAGTATTATCGTATAAAGACACATACCAACAAGTTGATATTGAGGTAGATTATGCCGATTATAATATCTCTCAACCTTCAAATGAGATAAAAATATTGGTACGTCAAAACCAAAGAATTGACAACCAAGTTTACTTAAACGATGCAAACTACTACGAACACAAAAAAATTAAATATACAAACAATAAAAATCTGATTTTTGAAGCAGGCAACGACTATAGAAGTTTTGACATTTCGTCTGAATTTATTCTAAGCGACCAAGTAGAAAGCATAGAATATTTTAAACCTTATTTTCATGCAACACTATATCCAGATGTATATCGAAAAACAGGAGAATTTTACTATCATCCAGACGTAAATGGCCGATATATTGTTAATTTGCAAAATTCTTGGGACAGCGATAGCGAAGCCGACTACTATTTCACTCACTTTAGCCTTCCTGCAGAAGAACCATTTTTTAATGCTAAAGTATATATAATTGGCGAGCTCACAGGAAATAAACTTTCATCCGAAGGCCTAATGACCTATAACCCACAAAATAGAAGATACGAAAAAGATATGCTTCTGAAACAAGGGGGCTACAATTACCTATATGCTGTGGTTCCATACGGTAGCAATTCTACTGCATTAAACAAAAATAACAACACCAAAGTAATGGAAACAGTAGAAGGTAATGCTTGGGAAACCGAAAACGAATACTCTATTTATGTTTACCACAGACCCTTTGGTTGTAGATATGATAAACTAATTGCATTCAGCAGCACTAAATAAACTTGTATAAGAAATATTTTTTCGCTAATTTTGAATGCTTTTATAAAATCAAACCTCTATGCAAAAAGAAAGAATTTTAGTAGTTGACGACGAAGAAGATTTGTGCGAGATTCTTCAGTTCAACTTAGAACAAGCAGGTTATATTGTAGATGTGGCATATTCTGCAGAAGAAGTTATAGAAAAAAAACTCTATGACTACGATTTGTTTATGTTAGACATTATGATGGGCGAAATCTCTGGTTTCAAGCTTGCTATGCACCTAAAAAAGAAAGAAGAATCAGCAAACACTCCTATCATATTCCTAACAGCAAAAGATACTGAAACCGATAAACTTAGAGGTTTCTCTGTGGGCGCAGACGACTACATTAGCAAACCTTATTCTATAAACGAGGTTATGGCTAGAGTAAAAGCCGTACTAAACAGAACTATTCGAAAAAATGCTGCCATAGCAACCAATCAAAAAGCAGTAAAACCAAACCAAGATGAAATATTAGAATTTGAAGATTTAAAACTAAATCTTACACAAAAAAATCTAATTATCAAGGGAGAAGAAGTAATTCTTACCAAAAGAGAATTTGAACTACTTAAACTATTCCTTAAATGTAAGAATATGGTACTTTCTCGCGAACAACTTGCAGAAGAAGTTTGGAAAGAAGAAAGTTTCATCCAAGGCAGAACCATAGACGTAAACATTACACGACTTCGTAAGAAAATAAAACCATACGATAAGAATTTGATTACGAGACAAGGATACGGGTATATCTTCAGTTAGGAATTTTGCGAGTAAGCGAGAGCAATGATAAGCTTGCTTAAGCATTGCC
>CALDPN010000147.1 GCA_937911235.1 uncultured Bacteroidales bacterium | reverse complement strand
GGTGGCCTCAAGGGCTTCCTCGCCGCTATTGCTCACGGTGAGAGTGCCGTTCGACAGGGAAATGTCTATTGTACCGCCGTCAGCGGTGTGCAGGAAGGCGTTCTTCAATAGGTTGGTGGCAAGTGTCGTTGCCAATGATTCGTCCATGCTAACAATGAAACGCGCAGGCATTTCTGTGTTGCACTGTATCTCTTTGCCGGCATAAATATCTTGGTAAATTTCAAGTTCATTGTTTGTGAAACATCAGAACCTTCAAAGTTTACACTAAACGCACGACCAACATAAGCCGCTAACATCAATTTAGCTGGTTCAAAACCATTGGTGTATACCAAACAACGAACCTTATTTAATGAGGTATCTTTGATGGTCTTGCAAACACCAGTTATATCGTTTACTGAATACCAAACGTTTACAAAGATAAGGTCGTTTGCACTTACAACAGCCTCAGCCGCCTCAATTTCATCGTTATCCATATACTTAGCACACATAACACCAGTATAAGCAACCTTAGAAATTGTACGTTGAATAGCTTCTGCTAAAGTTTCACCACTCGAGGCTACGCCAGCAACTGTCGTACCATAAGCAACGTCCAAATATCCCTCATCAGAAATATCTGTACCGTCTGTACCACTTGATACTACTACTGAACCGCTAGTTCCTAATGTTTTAGAACCAAACACAACAGCAGAGCCACTAGCATAAACGTCAACATACGGAAAAGCTCTCTGAATAACTGCGGCAATATCAGCAACTGAGCCAACAGCAGAGAAGTCCATACCAGATTTAGTATAAACAACACCATCAGCAGTTACAGTCAAAGAACCGTTACGAACTTCAGAAAAGTCAGAAATATCGGAAATATCAGGCGTTGTAAATGTAGCCGCCGTAGCATTAACAGAGTTTTCCATAGGAATTACTATCAAAGCACCACGACCACTTAACAGGTTTGCATTTTGTGCAAACACATTGAGAGCCATTTTATATGTTAAAGAGTTTGTTCCATAAGCCTCAGCGACATCGGATGGGTCAATAACATACATCGACTCTTGAATATTATTCGGCACTTCAGGAGTAAACAGAGCGACTTCATTGACATTTTTTACTGTCCGACTTCTCTGTACTCCCTGTACTGTAACACGAATAACATTAGATATTGAGAGTTCGCTCATATTTTGTTACTCCTTGAAATTAATTACACTATCATAATAATAAATTACGACTCTTCTTGCAACTGAACGTTTATTTCATCGTCCTGTTGCTCTTGCGAAATAATCGTAGCATTAAATGTATCATAATATGTCGATGACTTCACTTTATCCTGTGAAATCATAGCTCGTATTATGAGTGAAAATCTATTGATTTCTGAACCACCCTCAAGACTCGATGTGTTGATAAATCTCGATGGAAGTTCGAAAATTCTAAATTGGTGTTTTTCCTGTATCTCTTTTGAGTAAAATGAATTAAGAGCCATCAATAACTCTGCACGGCGTTGACGTGCCTCAAGACTTCTACTCAATATGTCAATTTGCACACTGGCACGCCCATATACTGTTTGTACCTCGGTATCTTCATCGGGGTTATATTGACTTTTAGATGATATAGGCAAGAAATCTACGCAACCAACAGTTACATATAATTCCATAGACTGCGGTGGTATTTTACGGTTTTGGGAGTGAATCCAGATATTCTGCTGATTAAGTCCCATTTCCGTACGTATAATATCAACAATGTATTCCTCAATCTGCATAGTTCTGCCAATCCTTTATGCAATGATACTCAATATGACCGTAATCAGAATAGTCCTTTACAGCCATAATCTTATACTCTACGTTTTTATAGAAAACTCTGTCGTTAGTTGTCAATTTGACATCTTGTAAGGTATGGAACCAATACCAGTCCCAAGACCATTGAGCTTCTTCTTTTACTTTGATTTCTTCGGGTCTCAGCGGTTGAATAACGCCATCAAAATTGAAGAAAAATATTCTATTCTGGACGTTACCATACGTATCTACTTCTTGATGAATAACTTTTGCACGAGCCCCTTGCGACCACATATTGATACCTAATTGAGGTCTCGGTAATCTTTTGCCTAAGCCGATATTTACTGGATTTAATTTCATTTCTCTACCACCTCAAAATCAATCGGAAATGTCTCGTGTCTCCTTGACCATAATGGTTGGTCAAAACCTTTTGTTATAACAGTTCTTTCTTCGTTGTGTTGCAACCAACCCGGAATACCAGAACCATTGTTTTCGAGGGCATCTCTTTGTTTTTTTGCTGTCTCGTGCCCTAGAGTTGCTATTGCCTCGTTAGCATTGTTCTCTGTAAACCCTCGTTTCAGTACATCTTCTGCCTTCTTAAATGTCTCTTTTGCATTTAATTCAGCAGGGGCTCTCACAAAAGAACGTGGAGGAACTTGCACCTCTTCTCCAGCAAAGGGACCATCAGAATAAGTCGTAGTACCACCAAACTCGTTTAATAGTGCGGCTTGCATAGTTTTCTCGTCAGCCTTTATAACCCCACTATGAGCTACCTTAGAGCCCAAGAGTTTCAAAAACTTCTCTATGGTCTTAAAACCGCTCATATCGAGCTCTGTTTTTACGGTAAACTCCACCCTGATACCACCTTTACATTGCCAAGAGCATTTGCGTATACCAAACTTAAATACTTCTGACCAAATCCGTTTCTTGCGTAGAAACTCAAAATTGGGTCTTCCATATATGCCTTAGGGACATAATAAGATTCGGAAACACTACCAACAGTTACCGAGGTTACTGGATAATTTACATTGCCATAAGCACCGCCTTGAGCTAACGACAAGTCATAAGCTAGATAGAACGCCCACAAATAAAGGAAAATCAATTTTGCACTTTCGCAGTTAAGAGCAAGCTCTCTGTTGAAATTGACAATAGCCTCTGCTTTTGCTCTCTCTATGTCATTATCTGACACATAATTAGCAATACTGTCGTTTATCGCTGTCCAACTTTCCTCATCGGTTACATCTGCGGTGTTATTATCTACCAATGATTGATAGAAATTAGGAGCAACATATACCTCATCGCCCTCAAAGTATACCTTGGTAGCATCCCAAACAGGAAGATAAGGGAAG
>CALDPN010000146.1 GCA_937911235.1 uncultured Bacteroidales bacterium | reverse complement strand
TACATTTATATTCTAAAATTGTATCTATAATAAGTGAGGCGCTTGAAACATCGGCAGAGCTTGTCGGTTCATCAAGAATAAGAATATCACCTTTTTTAAGTACGCCACCTAGCATTGCAGAAGCTTTTAGAAGTGGAGTAAGGTCTGGGTTGTTGAATTCATCGATAGGTGTAGGTACACTTACAATGAACACATTGAAGTCTTTAAGTTTTTCTGGGTAGCATGCAAAGCTAAGACCAATACCTGTGTTGTTTTTATAAAGGTCTGTAGCTTCTTTCATTGCTGCAAGGTCTGCTTCTTTAGTGTGGTCTTCGCCACGTTCTAGTTCTGCCACGCGTGCTGCGTTGATATCAAAACCTAAAGTTCTATATTTTTTACCAAATTCAATGGCTAGTGGAAGACCTACATAGCCTTGTCCGATAACTGCGATTTTTTTAGTATTCATATATATTTATTTGTTAGTTTGCGCTTGCTCTTCTTCTGCATCATCAAAATACTGATCTTTACCACCTACATATAATCCGTAGCCGTAGTAGCCTTTGCCATAGTTGCCACCATAGTAGCCATAACTATTGTGATAGTATGCAGAGTATTCTATTTTCTTCAAGTTTACATTGTTGAACACAAGGTTGATATTGTGTGCATTGTGTGCTTGAAGTTGTTTTATGGTGTTTTTAAAGAATGTTTTATTTGTTTTTTCGCATGATACCACATACACTGTTTGGTCAACATATTTGAATAGCGAATAAATATCACCTACAAGTCCTACAGGGGAAGAGTCTATAATAATATAGTCATACTCAGCCTTAAGGGTTTCTAGCATATTTTTAAGTCCATCAGACGCCATAAGTTCTGCTGGGTTTGGAGGTATAATACCCACAGGAAGCACATCAAACTTGTAGTTTGGTGATTTAATAATAGCATCTTCTAGCGACAAGTGACCTGCAAGATAGTTTACAAGGCCTTTATTGCCTCTTAGTTCTAGATATGCAAGAATAGAAGGTTTACGAAGGTCGAAGTCTATAAGCAGAGTTTTGCGTTCTGTCATAGCATAGATGCCTGCAAGGTTCACTGCCACATATGATTTACCATCGCCAGACTGTGTAGATGTAACAAGAATGGTTTGTTTTGCATCGTATGGGAGCATTAAGCCAAGGCGTGTGCGAATAATACGGAATGCTTCTGCTATAGAAGAGCGTGGCATTTTGTCTACAATTACTGGCACTTTCTTGTAGGTTTTGCGAAGCATAGCAATAATTGGATATGCACCACCAGAAAGTTTGGTAATTTCTTCTTCTGTTCTAATGCTAGGATAAAGCAATTCTTTAAGCACTATGAAAGCTAGTGGAATAGCAAGTGCTATCATTAGGAATGTAGAGTATGTTTTCTTCTTAGTTCCAGCATTGGTCATAGAAGAAATACGAGCTTTATCTAGGATAATGTTGTCTGGAGAGTTTGATGCTTTTTGAATTTGTGCATCAAGACGTTTTTGAATAAGGAATGAGTAATAATCGTCATTCATCTTAAACTCACGTTGGATATTTAGGAATTGTTGTTCCTTATATGGAAGAGCACGCATTTCTTCGTTTAAAGCATTTGTGCGTTCTTCTAAGTCTTTCTTTTGAATATCTAGCCCTACTCTATTGTTTGCTAGAGCCTCGTTCATTTGTTGTTTGATAGCCTCAAGCTCACGTGTATATTTAGAGTAAAGTGGGCTCTTTTCACCTACTTCTTCACGCTTAAGTTGAAGTTCTGTGAAGCCTGTTACAAGTGATGTAAGCGAAGCGTCTGTAACACCTAAGTTTGCTGGCGCAATAATGCTTTCGTTTTCTACATTGCTTTGTAGATATTGTGTAAGGTAGTTTAAGTAAGATTCTTTTAGTCTTAGTTCTGTGCGGATAGCATCTAGTTTTGCATATTCACTCATAAGTGATGTACCACCACTAGAAGCCACAATAAAGTTGTTTGCTTTGTAGTCTTTAAGTTTGTTTTCAGAGATTTTAAGTGAGTCTGAAAGACCTTCTAGTTGTTCATCAATAAAGTTAACGGTTTTGATAGCTGCGTCGTTTTTACGTGCTAAGTTGTCGGCAAGGAACTCTTCGCAAAGCGCGTCTAGGAAGTCGCAGTCGCGTTGTGGCACATCGCCCATAATAGAGGCTTCTACCACAGAAGCACCTTTCATAAGGAATTCAAATGCCAAACGAGAAGAATACATAGAAACAAGATTGTCTATAGAGTTTAGTCTAAAGTAGATACTTATGCCTTCTCTAAAGTAATCTGTTTTATCTAGGGTTAAGAAAAATTCAGAGTTTTCAAATGATACTCCATATGTACCTTTATAGTAATATTCTGGAAGTGTTTTGGTTTCTTCTGCAGTGATTGTATATTCATTGTTGCCTATATCTGTAAATTTAAACTCACGTGAGTATGCTAGTGGCGAGATATAGGTGGTAGAAATCTTTATAGGAGATTGTTTATAAAGATTTGTTGAACGGAAACGACCTTGTGTGTAATAGTCTACATGTAGGTCTGGAAGTTTTTCAATGGTGCGTTTCACTAGGTCGTATGAACCGAACATAATCACCTGGTTGTTTACGTTACGATAAGCCTTTTCTGCTCCGAAACCTTGTAGCAGTGTGGCTTGTGCACCTAAATAACCTTTACTATCCTCGATAATTACTAGTGCAGAAGATTTGTAGCTTGGACGCCAGCTTCTGTTCTTAAGGTATGCAATAGACATACAAAGAATAAGCGAGATGGCAAATAGATACCATGCTTTTAAGATGCGGATAATCCACATTTTATAGTCGAATGTGGAAGTTTCTGCTCCGTCGTTGTAAGACTCGTTGTTTGGATATGTGTAATTTTTATTTTCGTTCATATTATTAATAAAGATTCATTGTAACGCCTAAATTAAATACAGACACTAAGAAACCTATACTAGTGGTTATAGTACCTAAGGCAGAACTATAATTTTCTATTCTCCAAAAATCACCTTTTATAGAGCTGATATAGATAACATCGTTTGGATAGATGTAATAATATTCTGAATCTATAATAGAAACTGTTCTAAGGTCGAATTCTTTTACCTGTGGGCGTCCGCCTTCTGGATTTGGACGTACCACGCGCACTCTTTTCTTGTCGGCATTGGTAGCAGGTCCGCCTGCTAGTGCAAGTGCTTGGAAGATGTTTAGTTTTTCTTTATAGATATTGAAAGAACCTTTGCCTCCCTCGCCTACCATATAGAACATATCGTTGGCAAGTGCCACTTTCACCATAGCATCTGGCACGAAGTCTTTAAGTTTTTCTTCTATCACTTTAGAGGCTTCTCTAAGTGTTAGCCCAGCCACTGGAATAGAGTTTACAAATGGTATATCTATTGTGCCATCGTCGTAAACACGATATGTGTATGATGTGGTACCTGTGGTACTTTCTGCAAAGTTGAATATTGCAGCAGCTTCCTCGTTTAGGGTTAAAAGACGAATTACAAGTTGGTCGTTTGGAATAATCTTGTAATATTCATATTCTGCTTTCTCGTATTGAGGCAGTTTTTTATCGTCTTGAAAATATGTATTATCCTTGTTTGTAATACATGAAGTAGATGTAACCGCTGTGATTGAAAGTACCAACACAGTCACAAGAAATTTAATAATATTTACTAGTCTTATTCTCATTGCGCTGGTGCTGTATTTTCTTTTGGGATACACATTCTTACTATTTGATATACTAACAAGCCAAAGCTTATGGTGGAGCTGGTGATACCTATGGCTGTTAGGAACGAATCTACTCTAAAGAACTGACCATCGAATGCTTTCACATAGATAAGGTCGTTTGGTTGGATATAGTAGTATTCTGATTCAAGTATTTCTTTACTTCTAACGTCGAATTCTTTTATTTCTGTGTCGCCTGTTGGCATTTGTCTTATCACCTTCACGCGTTTTCTATCTGAATACTTGCCAAGGTCGCCCCCTACTGCTAGCGCTTCAAAGATAGTCATCTTTTCTTTTGTTAGTTGGTGACGGCTTGCACTCTTTTCTGTGATAAGGTTGAAGTAGTTGTTCACTAAACGCACCTCTACAGAGCAGTCTTTTACGTAGTCTTTTAGTGCGTCTTCTACTTTATGTTTGATTTGACGTGTGGTTAAGCCTGCCACTTCAATTGCTCCGATATATGGAAAATCGATAGTGCCATCATCGTAAACTGTATAGGTATACAATCCTCTATACGATGATGAAAGCGATGTGTTTGTTGAATTGCTTGATGAGTTGAAGATTTTTTGTGATTCTGGATCTAGAGTAATAACTCTAATGTGAAGCTCGTCACTCTTCTGAATATTGTAGTCGGCTGGCGTGTGATATTCAGGATAGTTTGGCACATATTTATCTGGCTCTTGCAAATAATGTGTTTTGCGTGGAGTCACACAAGAGGCCACTAGCAGAGCCATAAGTAGTATAATATTTAATTTTAAGGTTCTCACAAAAATGTTAGTACTTTATTTTAAGGTATTTTGGGTTTTCTACGCTGTGAAGTTTTTTTAAAACCCCTCACGGCACATATACCTACAATATACCTATATTAATTGTGCAAATATAATTAATACATTACACATAAACAAACTATTTTCTCGCATAAAATTAAAACTTATTAACAATGCGCCACTTTTAACATTTCAATTCGCAATTTCAACCCATTTCAAAGGTTTGAAATACCATTTTGATGCAGATTTGGGTGCTTTGTGCGGTATAATGTTGCGTAATGAATGTGATTGGAGACTACACTTCCACCCGTAGCATAGCGAAGGGTGACACAGAGTCATAACCTCGTCTCAAAGCAAAGCGACGAGGCGGGGATAGCACACACCACCCCTCCTGCACCCGAGCGGTGCGAGGGTGCCACTCACCCGCTAGGGTAAAAAAAACAACAGCACAGATTTGTACAATACAATTAAAATCACTACCTTTGCAATACATTAATTAACTCATTGACTTATTTGTTCCCCATCAAAACTTAATCTAATGGCAGCAAATTCATTTAATCAGATTTACATTCACTTCGTTATCGTAGTAAAAGATCGTGCAAAACTCATTACACCTACAATAGAACCTGTTTTGCAAAAGTATATCTCGTCTATTATAGATAATCGTAAAAATAAAACCCTTATTATAAATGGTTCAAAAGACCATCTACATATCCTTATCGCTATGCATAGCACGGAATCACCTTCTAGTCTTATGTTATGCGTAAAACAATACTCTACCAAGTTTCTTAAAGCAGAAGGTTTATGCAAGAATTTCTCTTGGCAAGATGGCTACGCCTCTTTTTCCTACTCTAAATCTCACGTAAAAGACGTATACAACTACATTGCAAATCAGAAAGAGCACCACAAGAAAAGAACTTCTCAAGAAGAAATTGCCGAGATAATTAAGAAATTTAGCGAAACACAAATTATTCCTTAGTTATAACTCTGGTCTTTTAAATGTTGATTTAGTAACAACCCCTTTGTATATAAACAACCGTTTACCCTACTCCCTACATCTAATTCAACTATTATATAAAAATCTAAATCAACATTTATAAGACCACAACATAAATTATTTTCACAAAGAACCATCTGATATGGAAAAACGACCTATTCCTTACAAAATCCCAACTGAAGGCGATTGTTCTTCAGTACTTGGTGAACCTTTTATCAGCAAATCGTGGGCAGACCCACAAAAAGCATTCGACAACTTACAAAGACGAGCCGAATATTGCAAAGGCATAGTAATGCCAGACCTAGACACTGCTACAATTAATGTAGTAGAAGTGGAACCGCACAACTTTAACTCTGATAAACCATTAGTAGAAGCACAGAAATGGGCAGAAAAAAACATAGTTGGAATATACACTGCACATAAAAACACTATTGATGAATTTGAGTATCAGATAAGTAGTAAAGCAATAAAGAAATATATTCAATCAAGTAATAAAAGCCATAGTATATACTCTCATCTATCTGTTTTAAAAGTATTACCACAAATAATTGAGGAAAGCATTGAAGTAGAGATACATGCTGATTATAAAAAAGTGAACGGAGAACGCTCTATAAATAACCCTATTGATAAGACCGTATTAATTCATAGATTTTATGGAGTGGTTTTTATTTCAGAAAAGATTTATAGAGTAAAAACTACAATAAAAGAATATAAGGACTACTCAATTCTAAACAAAGCATACAGTTTTGAGGTAATAAAAATAGAGCTACTTGATAATAAATCAAATAGCCCTATTTCTGGTAGCCAATGCACTAACTTTATTTATAATAAAGGTTTCTCAATTGACGTAGCAAATATACTACAAAATGTTGAAAAATCGTATGATAAAGGAAAATTTTTGCTAGAAGAAACGAAAAAACATGCAGAAATTGTTGCTGAGTTTTGTAAATTCTATTTTTCAAAAGAAAAACACAGTAAAAAGCCTTAAAAATCTTTTGTTTTTGCATCGCATACGTGTATCACCCTAACTGGTTGTAATAAAAAAAGGATTGGAAAATTCCAATCCTTTTTTAATATTGTTATAGTTGAAGAAGTAGAAGAAGAAAAACTCCTAATTCCTAACTATTAGCGTCCTGCTTGGGTAATATAATTACGAAGCTCGTTGTTGTATGCGTCGTTTTGAAGAAGGTCTTCTAGGTAAACGTGCATTCTATAACGCCAGCTGTTTTTAGTGTTTGAAGGAACGTTGATACGTTCGTCGTTAGGGTTTTCGCGACGTAGTTCAGGGTTGATGCTGAATAAGTCTTGAATTTGGAAAATAGCCCACATAGCTGGTGAATACATGTGTTGAACTAGGATATCACGACATACCCACCATTCTGCAAAGTATGGAGCTTGACCCCAGTGACCAAGTTGTTGGTTGTAGAAACGTTGGGTTACGTCTGGTTTTTCTTCCCACCAACCACGGATAGTACTCATATCGTGAGTAGAAGGTGTTACAACAGATAGATATTTAGCGTCTGCTGGGTGGAAGAATTCGATAGTATCAATCTTAGGAGCACGTTGAATTTCAAGGCTTAAGATACCTAGCTCGTTCATAACTGATGTTACACAGTCTGCCATCATACCAAGGTCTTCGCCACAAACCATCATGTTTGTGCTGCGTTTTAGTGCTGGAAGTTTGCGTAGTGCTGAATATTTCCAGTGACCGTCTTGGCGACGATAGAAGTAGTCAACGTATAGTTCTTCTATCTTACGTTGGATATTGCTATCTAGATAACGGAAGGTTGTTTGTGCTTGCATTCCGTAACGTGGATAGAATTGTGTGCCGTTTGAGCCTTTAACTTCAAAGAATAGAACGTTAGAAACAAGGTCAAATAGTCCCCATTTGATTTTTTCTGAGAACATACCTCTTTCGAATAGTTTTTGGATCTTGTTTTGGGTGTCGCACATAGGTTTTAGACGTAGAATCCAACCATCGAAAATGTCGATGCAGTTTAGTTTCACCCATGGAGCGTCGTCTCCAAAGATTTCCCAAAGCACTGAATCTGTGATAAATGGCATACAGAAACGGTTGTAGTCAAAGTAAACGCCTTTTTCTGCGAATTCGTTGATGTGAACTGGAATAGAAGGATTTAGGTAACCCATGATACCTTCTTCTTGTTCAGTTGGGATTTGCCAAATACGGAAGAATCCTAAAATGTGGTCAACACGGAATGTATCGAAATAGTTACTCATTTGTGAGAAACGATTTTTCCACCATTCGAAGCCAGTTTCTTCCATTTTTTCCCAGTTGTAGGTAGGAAGTTCCCAGTTTTGACCTTTGATTGCGAACATGTCTGGTGGAGCACCCGCAGCCATATTCATATTGTAAAGTTCTGGAGATTCCCAAGTGTCAACACTATTGCGGTTTACACCAATTGGAATATCACCTTTGATGATAATACCTTTTGAGTGAGCGTAATCTACAGCTTCTTTAAGTTGTAAGTGTAGGTGATATTGGATGAAGTAGTTTACTGCCACAGCGTCGAAGTTGTTGTTTACATATTCTTCGATTTTACCTTGGTTATAAACTGCGTAATCGCCCCATTTATTGTAGTCTGAAGTACCAAATTGGTCACGTAATGCACAGAATGCAGCGTAAGATACTAACCAATATTTGTTGTCTTCAAAGTATTTAATGTATTCTGGATCTTTTAGGAAGTTTTCTTTTTCTTGGTAATAAAGCGCATTTGCGTATGCATATTTATAACCAATAATATCCATAAATTCTACAAGTGGAGAAGCGTTTAGCGCAGCTTGTTTTTCTGCGTATTGTTTCATTAGTTCGTTGTCGTCAGAGAGTTTACCCATTTTTGGTAAACATAGGAACAATGGGTTTAGACCAAATGCAGAGATAGCTGCGTATGGAAGCACGTCAGCGATGGTGTGTGTACCATTTGTATCGTTTAGTGGAAGGAATTGGATAAGTTTTAAACCTACTTTTGAAGCCCAATCTACAAGCATTGGGATATCAGCAAAGTCACCTACACCGAAGCTATTTCTAGTGCGGATAGAGAACACTGGAATACCAACACCTGCACCGTGGAATTGCTCGTTGTAGAAGTTTGCAAAGCCATCTGAAACAACGGTTAATGATTTTGCAACTTTATTGATTGGAGCATAACGGTCTGGACCATTTTCGAAATAACGGAAGGTTTTGTCTTCTAGGTCGTAGATAGCATATTTGTAGCTAACGCCAGATGCTTCTTCTTTAGAAAGGTCTAGTTTAACAGACCACCATGGACCATCTTGGTTGTTAAGAAGTACTGCTTTAGAAGTATCCCATTTGCCTAATGCTTTAACGTTACCTACCACGCAAATTGCTTCACCTTTTTTAATAAGTGGAGCTTTCACGCGAAGAAGGTGTGTATATTTAACTTTGTTAGGAGTTTTTACTGGAATATAGTTTTCTTTGAATAACACTTCTTGGAATGGTGCTGTCATAAACACGTTTTCTACTGCACCTGGGTTGTTCCATGTGTCAACAAGGAAGATTTCTTGTTGTGTCTTTGGGTCAACTTTTATTACTCTATCTGTGCCCCACTCAAAGTTATCTAAACCATTAGAGTCTTTTAAAAGATAACGATAAGTAAATTCAAATGGCTCCTCAGCTTCTACCTCTATGGTATATGACCAATTTTCTTTCCATTGGAAGTTCATAAACACTGCTTTTGCTGGATTGTCTTCGCCAAGTTGTGGCAGAGAACCAGAAATTGCCATGTTTTGGCCCCAATGTGTGAAGTACTTAATACTAAAATTAATTTTCATAATACTTGATTTAAATATGTTATTTATAATTTATTATAACCATTAGATATAATTTAACTCCTCACTCCTAACTCCTAACTAATTGAATAATAGGTCCTCTACTACCTCATTTGAGATACATTCCTTGTATTCTTTGGCTTTGGCTTCTGGAATGTCGAAACGAAGGGTATCTGAATAACCTAGAGTTTCGTCGGCATATACTTTTTGCATATATAATGCCCATACTGGAAGCGCCATAGAAGCACCTTGACCTTCACGTAGGTTGTCGAAGTGGATTGATCTGTCTTCGCCCCCTACCCATGTACCTGAAACAAGCTCTGGAGTAACACCAATAAACCAACCGTCTGAGTTGTTTTGGGTGGTACCTGTTTTGCCGCCAATGTCGCCTTTAAACTGATAACGATAACGAAGACGTACGCCTGTGCCCTCGTTTATCACAGCTTTTAGCATTTCAAGCATTTTATGTGAGGTTTCTTCACTGATAATCTCTGTATATTGAGGTGTGAAGGTAGAAATTACGTTGCCCTTGTTGTCTTCGATACGTGTTACAAACATTGGGTCTACCTTGATACCTTTATTTACAAATGTGGTGTATGCGTCTACCATTTCGCTCACGCTCACCTCCACTGGACCTAAACATAGTGAAACCACTGGGTCTAGCTTACTCTTAATGCCAAATGAGTGCATTAGTTTTACAAGTGATTGTGGGCTGAATTCGCGAATTAGGTATGCTGAAATCCAGTTATTTGATTGAGAAAGTGCCCAACGAAGAGTAACCATCTCACCTATTTTGTTTTTAGAGTCGTTGCGCGGAGCCCATTCTGTGCCATCGCCAAGTACGAAAGTAGGTTGCACATTTGGCACGCGTGTGCAAGGCGACATACCCTCTTCCATTGCCAATGTATATAGATATGGTTTAATGGTAGAACCTACTTGGCGTTTGCCAGTTGACACCATATCATATTGGAAAGCAGAGAAATTTGGACCACCTACGTATGCTTTCACGTGACCGTTGTATGGGTTCATAGACATAAAACCGCAACGTAGGAAATATTTATCCCAACGGATTGAGTCTAATGGTGAAAGAAGTGTATCTACATATTGTTTTCCGTTGAAAACAGTCATTTCTGTTTTGGTATTGAACGCACTATCTATCTGAGCTTTAGTAAATTTAGCTCTGTTCATTTTTATATAACGTTCAGACTGACGTTTGCTTCTTTCAAGAATATCTTTTATTTCTTCTCTTGTTAAATCTTTTGAGAATGGAGCGTATGATTTTTTGCGTTTTTCTTTGAAGAATGCTGTTTGAAGATATCCAGACACGTGTTCTGCTACTGCTTCTTCTGCATATTTTTGCATTCTTGAATCTATAGTGGTATAAATTCTAAGGCCATCGGTATAAAGATTGTAGTAGTCGCCATTTGGCTTTTTGTTTTTCTTACACCAACCAAAAAGTGGATTTGTTTCCCACGCTAGTGAGTCTTCGTAGAATTTTTGACCTTGCCATGAAGCATATTTCTTTCTATCTGGTTTTGAAATTACCATTATTTGACGAAGATATTCGCGGAAATATGGTGCGATACCTGCTTTATGGTCTGACGAACGATATTCTAGTTTAATAGGAAGTGCTGATAGTGAATCTGCCTCTGCAGCAGTAAGTTTTTCATTTTTCTCCATTTGTAGAAACACCACATTGCGTCTTTCTTGTGTACGCTCTGGGAAACGACGTGGATTGAAATATGAAGGATTTTGAAGCATACCAACTAGCATTGCAGATTGTTCTACGTTTAGCTCTGCTGGTGTGGTATTAAAATATATTGTGGCAGCCGACTTAATACCCACAGCATTGTTTAAGAAGTCGAACTGATTTAGATACATTGTAATAATTTCCTCTTTTGTGTAGTATCTCTCTAGTTGCACAGCAATAACCCACTCTATTGGTTTTTGAAGGGCACGTTGAAAAATATTTTCCGCAGTTGGAGAATAAAGAAGTTTTGCTAGCTGTTGTGTAATGGTACTACCACCACCAGCTCCTTTTTGACCAAGAATGCCACGTTTAACGATAGAACGGAACAATGCACGAAAATCGATACCAGAGTGTTCGTAAAATCTTACGTCTTCTGTAGAAATAAGTGCGTTGATTACGTTTGGAGAGATTTGGTCGTAACCTACTGCCACACGGTTGTCTTTTCCGTAGTAGTAACGACCAATGATTTCACCATCTGAGGTGTAAACTTCTGAAGCGTATTTATTTTTTGGATTTTGAAGTTCTTCAATATCAGGAAGATAGCCTATCACACCATTGGCAATAAGCACGAATAATAGGACTACAAAAGACACGCCAAGTGCAAATATCATCCATAGATATTTTAACCATCCACCTTTGTTTTTTGCTGTCTTTTTCGTCTTTTTGGCCATAAAATCTGTAAACTTTAGATAAATGTTTACAAATTTATAGATTTTTTTTGAAAACTCCTAACTCCTAACTCCTAATTCCTAACTTTTTTTTCAATTTATCTACAAACTCATAATTTTTTATCCCCCAGTTTGGTGCAAGGCGTAGCTCAGGAGGAGATTGGGAAACGAAACGTTCAATGCAAATATGTTCTGGAATAATGTTTACAATCTCTGCACAAAGGTCGAGATACTCGTCTAAAGTGAAGAGTGGCACAGATGCAGGATCTTTTTCGTAAAGGTCTGCTAATGCGGTGTTTTTTATGATTTGAAGTTGGTGAAGTTTTACCACATCTATAGGAAGTTTGGCTATTTTGTGGGCAGTTTCGAGTATATCTTCACGAGTTTCGCCCGGAAGTCCTAAAATAAAGTGCACTGCGGTGCGAATACCACGTTTTTGCGCTCTAAATATAGCATCTTCGGCAGTTTTATAATCGTGTCCGCGATTGATAAGTTTAAGAGTTTTATCGTGAGAGCTTTCCACTCCAATTTCAAGCAAAATAAAGTACTTTTTGCTTAGTTCTGCAATGTAATCTAGCACTTCATCTGGCAAACAATCTGGTCGAGTGCCAATAGAAAGTCCCACCACATTTGGGTGACTCAAAGCCTCTTCGTAGCGTGCTTTTATTTGCTCTAGCGTGCCGTATGTATTGCTAAAAGCTTGAAAATAAACTATGAATTTTTTATACTCAGGTTTGTGCGAAAAGAATTTTAGTCCCTTTTCTATCTGCTCCGTGATGCTCTCCCCGTGCAAACAATAGTCTGGAGTAAAAGACTTATTATTGCAAAATATACAACCTCCCACCCCAAGTTTTCCATCCCTATTAGGACAAGAAAAACCAGCAGTCACCGCAATTTTCTGAATTCGCTCAGAAAAAAATTGCTTCATATAGTCGGAGTAAGATTTGTACATAGTTATTTATTAATTAGATTTTGTTTCAAAACTGTATTTTAAAGGAGGGAGTTTTAGGCGTCCCGAAGTCTGAGAAACCGGAGTTTACTAGGCGTAAATGAGGATTTCGAAGACGAGGGCAACGACAAAAGCACCCTTTAAAATCAGTTTCTCGTTAGAGAATTTGCTGTGCGAGTAAACACAAACATCGGCATAATACTACCAATGGCTAGCGACACCAAAATCCCCACCACATACGCAACATTCACCACAAATTGCTCTAAGAATATTGTTTTATCGGCAAGTTCTATATGATTCATATAGCTTAACATTGCAAAAATTGCTTTGTAGGCAAACATACCAGGAATCATTGGCAGAAGAGCTGGAATGTAGATTACAGTGGCAGGTGTGCGTGTTAGTCTACCGAAAACAAGTGCTATGCTACCCATTACAAGAGCACTCACAAAACATGAAATGAATATGTGAAGCTCGGCAAAATCTATCATTGTGGCACGTGTAAAGTAGCCTAAAAAGCCTGTTAGAAGGATGGCTGCGATTGCTCTTTTAGGTGGATTTGAGATAAGACCAAATCCCAACGCTGTAACAGAAGCAAAAAGTGCTTTTGATAGAATATATAGAAATGTTATAGCCATATAAATTGAATAATGTTAATTGAAAGAAGTAGGCCTATTGCTAGTGAGATGGTGTGTAATGTGGCGTTTACAAGGCGTGAAAAACCAATTACCACAAAACCTTCTAAAATATCTATCAAACCACTTATAAACACCACTCCAGGCACTAAATAAAGTACACTGGTTGTTACTGCCACAGAAGCTGTTTGTTCGTCGATAAAACCACCTAAACTTGCAATAAACGCTGCTGTAAGAGCTGTAATAAGTATTGTAAGGTGGTTGTTGACTTGTTTTTTCGTTAAAAATGCCTTTAGATTGAAGCTAAGATATGTGGAAACGAACACCATTAGCATTGCCCAGATGGTGCCATTAAACAGATAACAAAGTCCAAAACTTGCAAGCGATGCCATAAGGGCAACTCTTTGGTGCGAGTATCTTGGAGTAGATATTATTTTATTGAACTTTGCCTCGAAGTCTTCTATTGGCATTTTTTTATCAAAAACCTCCCAACTAAGGCGACTAAGGTCTGAATTGTTTGAAAGGCTAATTGGAGACACTGGCACTGCAATTAACTCATAATAGTGTTGAGATGGGTCTTGTGGATTACAAAGCATTACGCTTAAATTTCTCAGTGAAAGATTTAAGCGTAAATCGTAACCGTATGCCTCGGCAATGCGTTTGGCACTACGGCTAATGCGAGAACTGTGTGTGCCACTCGCCACCATCACAGCCACATAACGGGCTAGTAAATTTCCTAATCTGTTCATGTTAAAAGTTAGGAGTTAGGAGTTAGGAGTTAGGAGTGAGGAGTGAGGAGTTATAACTGACTCACTACGTAATCCCCTACTTCTGTTGTTGAATATGCTTTTTCTTTTGTTAAATCTTCGGTTACGATGCCGTCGGCGATGGCTTTTTCTACTGCGTCGCGAATCATCTTGCCTTCTTCCATCATATTGAACGCAGTTTCAAACATCATTGCCACAGAAAGAATCGCAGCCATAGGGTTTGCAATATTTTTGCCTGCCGCTTGTGGATAAGAGCCATGAATAGGCTCGAAAAGTGAGGTATGCAAGCCTACAGAAGCACTTGGAAGCAATCCCATAGAGCCAGAAATCACAGAAGCCTCATCTGTAAGAATGTCGCCAAACATATTTTCAGTCACCATAACGTCGAACGCTCGTGGATTTTGAATCATACGCATAGCTGCATTATCCACATAAAGATACTCAGTTTCCACATCTGGATATTCCGCAGAAATTTCCTTTGTAATCTGACGCCACATACGAGAAGTTGCCAAAATATTGGCTTTATCTACAAGTGTAAGTTTTTTTCTGCGTTTGCGGGCATAAAGATACGACAATTTTACGATTCTTTCTACTTCTTCACGGGTATAAACGCAAGTGTCGTATGCTGTGTTGCCGTCTTCTGAACGTCCTTGTGGTTTGCCAAAGTAAAGACCACCTGTAAGCTCACGCACACAAACAAAATCTGCACCATCTACCAAATCGGCACGTAGTGGTGACTTGTAAAGTAATGATTTATAAGTATTTACAGGGCGAATGTTGGCATAAAGTCCAAGACTTTTACGCATTTTAAGCAAGCCTTGTTCTGGTCGAACCTTTGCATTAGGGTCGTTGTCGTATTTTGGGTCGCCAAGTGCACCAAAAAGCACTGCATCAGACTCCATACATAGTTTGTGAGTGGCTTCTGGATATGGGTCACCGCATTCGTCAATAGCACAAGCCCCCACTATACCATACTCCAACTCAAGGTTATGACCTTTTATCTCACACACACGTTTCAACACCTTTACGGCTTCGTTTATCACCTCTGGCCCTATTCCATCGCCAGGTAAAACTGCTATTTTCATATTGTAATTAATTTTATTTTAAATTACACGTATTAAATTGATTTTAAAGGAGGGATTTTTAGGCGTCCCGAAGTCTGAGAAACCGGAGTTTACTAAACGTAAATGAGGATTTCGAAGACAAGGGCAACGCAGAAAGCACCCTCTAAAATCAATTTAAATTATGTTTAACATTTTTGTTGTAGCCTGTATCGCTGCTTCCGTTTGGTCAGCATCCAAGCCGTTTGTTTTAAGGATTCTACCATTCATATCCCATGTAATGACGGTTTGCACGAATGCATCGGTACGTCCGCCAGGAGGAATGGTTACGGTATAGTCCACAAGAACAGGGTGTGGCATATTTAGTTTATCGTATATTTGCCAAAGGGCCTTCATAAACGCATCGTACTGACCTTCTCCCACTGATGACGCTTGATAAGGTTCGCCTTCTATCTCCACAGATACGTTTGCCACAGGCTTAAGACCACGTGTAGAAGACAAGGAATAGTTGATAATCTTCACTTTTTCTTCCACATTGGCTGTTTTAAGCACGTCTGACACGATATAAGGAAGGTCTTCTGGTGTGACCATTTGCTTTTTATCCCCTAATTCCACAATACGAGCGGTCACTTTTTTCATCGACTCTTCGTCGAGGTCGATACCAAGTGCAAGAAGATTTTTCTTAATGTTGGCTTTGCCAGATGTTTTGCCTAAGGCGTATTCACGTGTGCGACCAAAACGTTCTGGAATAAGATCGTTGCAATAAAGATTGTTTTTCATATCGCCGTCGGCGTGAACGCCTGCCACTTGAGTGAACACGTGGTTTCCCACAACTGGCTTATTTGCAGGAATACGGATGCCTGAATATGTTTCTACTATCTTGCTAACACTATTTATTTCGTGCTCTTTGATATTTGTTGACAAGCCAAGTTGGTCGTGAAGCACGGCTAAAACGCTTGAAAGTGGCGCATTACCAGCACGCTCGCCAAGTCCGTTTACGGTAACGTGAATACAGTTTATACCCGCTTGCACCGCTGCAAAAACGTTGGCCACAGCCAAATCGTAGTCGTTGTGAGCGTGAAAATCGAACTGCAAATTTGGGTAACGTGTAAGCATTTGAGTGCAAAACTTAGCTGTGTCTGCTGGATTTAGCACGCCCAAGGTATCTGGAAGCATAAAACGACGAACTTTTGTGTCGCTTAAGGCATCCATTAGGGCAAAAACGTATTCTGGAGAATTTTTCATGCCGTTGCTCCAGTCTTCTAAATAGACATTCACAGCAATGCCCGCCTCGTTTGCACACTCTAGAGTGCGTCTAATATCTGCAATGTGCTCCTCTGGCTTTTTGCCAAGTTGCATAGCGCAGTGTTTAAGCGAACCCTTGCAAAGCAAGTTCATCACTCTTATACCTGCAGAACGAATCCAATCTACAGATTTATCGCCATCCACAAAACCTAGCACCTCTACCTTGTCTAGCAGACCTTTACTGTCTGCCCAACGGGCAATTTTTTGCACTGTAGTGAATTCACCCTCAGAAACAAGGGCTGACGCTACTTCAATTCTATCTAAGCACAGGTCCTCTAGCAGAAGGCGCGCCAATGATAGTTTTTCTTCCGAGGCAAACGACACTCCCGATGTCTGTTCACCGTCACGCAGGGTTGTATCTAAAATCTTAATCATATCAGTTAGGAGTTAGGAGTTAGGAGTTAGGAGTTTTTGCTCAAATTCCTCAATTCTTCCTTTATTTGCAAGCAAATAATCAATATCATCATACCCTTTTAGGAAACATTCCTTTTTGTAGGCATTGATTTCAAAGTATTCGGTACTGCCAGTGGCATCGTTGGTTACGGTTTGAGCCTCTAGGCATACAGAAACAGTGGTTTTATTGTTGTTTTCGATGCTTTTGAATAGTTCAGCAAGGAAAGCGTCGCTCACCACTATTGGCAAAACGCCGTTGTTCATGGCATTGTTTTTGAAAATATCGGCAAAGAAACTAGAAATCACCACTTTAAAGCCATATCCTGCCACAGCCCAAGCTGCGTGTTCACGAGAAGAACCACTACCAAAGTTCTTTCCTGCCACTAAAATAGTGCCAGAATAGTTTGGATTGTTTAGTACAAACGAATTAATAGGGTTTCCCTCTTTGTCGAAACGCCAATCTCTAAACAAATTGTCGCCAAAGCCCTCTTTTGAGGTTGCTTTAAGGAAACGCGCTGGTACTATTTGGTCTGTATCCACATTTTCCAAAGGAAGTGGAATGCAGGTTGATGTTATGTTGTTTATTTTTTCCATTGGTTTTGTTATTTTTTACACAGGAGTCGTCGCTACGCTATGACACCTGCCTACAATTAAGATTCACACCCTACGGGCGTGTTTTT
>CALDPN010000145.1 GCA_937911235.1 uncultured Bacteroidales bacterium | reverse complement strand
TATTTCCCCTTAAATCAATAATGACTTTTTTATAATTAGATTGTTTTAATTTTAACAAAATATTACCAAAACTATTTTAGAACAAAAACTGTTCCCAAAGTTAAACTAGGTGCAACATCAATTTTAATATTAACACCAGCTGACAAATTTAATTTCATCAATGTATTATGATCAAAATATAAATATTAGGTTAGGAAACTATTATTTTGATGAAAATGAAGAACATACCGGTCGTGTCGGTCTTGGCTGCACCGTGAAGGTTCTGGACAAGGAAACCGGCGAAACCGATTGCTATACCATCGTCGGCTCTCAGGAAGCCGATCCCCGCAAGAATTGCATTTCCGACGAGTCCCCCGTGGGCAAGGCCCTGTGGGGAAAAAAAGTGGGAGACCGGGTCCTCATTGAGGCCAGCCCCACCTACAGCTACTATGTCCAGATCCGCTCGGTGGAAAAGACCGGGGAGGACCCGGACATTCCCATCAGCACCTATTGAGGATGCCTGCCGCATCCTCAATGAAGTTGGGCAGATGCCCAATGAAGCTGCCCCAATGGGGCAGCTTTTCTTTTTCTGCAACTTCTTTTTTAACAAGTAGGGTCTCCATTATGGAATCTTGATGTAGTATTACTACACCTTCTTCTGCCATTGCTGTTGCAAAAGACAAAATTCCAACTAATAAAACGAATAATTTTCTCATAACTTTGCAAATGTACAAAATTTTTATTTAATGTAGTTTAATGTAGTCAAAAACTTACTCCATAATGTAAGACCCTAATTTTTATTTAGTGTTTAAAACTCGAAACGAATATTACCTAAAGCATTGATTCCTGCTTGTGGCAGATAGTATGCTTCGTCGTAGCGCACGCCAGAGTAAATACCAGACCAAGCAAAGGCGTTTGCGGCATACATAGTATTGAATAGGTTGTTTATTTGCACACCAAAGCGAATAGACTTGTCTTTTGGCAGAGCCAATTTGTACGACAAATCTACCGAAGACACACAATAAGGGTCAATTGTCAGATTTTCGTTCATACCATTGGTAATATACTGTTTACTAACGTATTGTGTGCGCCAAACGCCAGTGAATCCGTGGGTATGAAAATCGAGCGCAATGCCTGCAATCACACTTGGGGAATATGCAATGGTGCTCTCGCCTATATAATAAGCATCGGTGGTGTATGTGTCGTCGTTGTACACATATTCTGTGTAATCAAGAATTTTGTTTTGGCTAAATGTGGCATTCGCAGAGATGGTAAGCCAAGAAAGAGGAGCAGAAGATACAGTAAGTTCTATACCTCGGCGATAGCTTTCTGGCACGTTCATATAAAGAGCCTCGTATGTGTCTGGGTTTTGCTCGCCAGTTAAGACAAGTTGGTCTTTGTACCACATATAATAGAAATTAACGCCCAGACTTATGTACTTATGCTCTAGTTGGTAACCAAATTCTAAGTCTAAAAGTCTTTCTGCCTTTGGCTCACTTCCTATAGGTGCGTTAGTAAAGTCTTTGCGGGTAGGTTCTCTATTTGCCATAGCCAAAGAAGCATACGCTTTGTGATAATTACAGAAATTGTAAAGAATACCCAATTTTGGATTTACAAAATGAAAATGTTTATCTAAATCCATTTTTAGCATATCGCCAGTGGAATAGTCAAACACATCGTCGTAACCGTTGATTTTTTGGTTTACATATCTATACTGAATGTCGCCATAAAGGTGGAAACCCTTAAATGCTTCCCAATTAATTTTAGCATAGATATTTCCGTCGTGTTTAAGCGATGAGTTTCTGTAATACTCGGTAGGCTCGGTAAAGTTTACAGCATCTGGCACATCTATCACTCTTCCAAAGTGGTCTCCACCGTATGTGCTCCACGCCGCACCCAAAGATAAATCAACAGAGTTGTTTTTATAGTTTGCCGACGTAACCAAACCGCCAAAGTGGTTGAACATGTGTTTTTGACGAATAAGATTGCTTTCTTCTAGTAGATTTCCATCTTTGTCTAAAAGTGTGGTTAGTTTGTACTCCTCTAGTGTGCGAGCATTTTTATACTGGTCGTAATAACCATTGCCGTAGGTGTAGTGCAAAGTAGCGTTTAAGTTCCAACTTGCATTGAAGTTGTGAGTAAGTTGGAGCTGGTTGTTTATTTGCAAATAATTGTCTTTTTGGTTGTCGTAGAAACCAATAATATTGCCCTCCTTGTCTTCGATAGCACCGCAAGGGTTGTATCTTCTATTTTCTTCCATTTGGTCTTTTGTGATACCGTCCCAGGCATTGTATGTTTGCTCCTTGCCACCAAAAGAAAGAAGCTTTACGATAGTGTTATCGCTATAGTAACCAGCTTGCAACATATAAGAAAGCAGGTCGGATGTGGCTCTTTCCATATATCCATCGCTATAGATATGAGAAAGTTTGCCGTCTATTGCCCAATGTCCTCCAAGTAAACCAGAAGAAACTCTCACAGCTTCTTTATTGGTGTTGAAACTACCATAAGATAGGTCCACTTCACCGCCAAAAGTGGCTGGGATGTTGTCTGTGGTCATATTAATGGCACCACCAAATGCACCTGTACCATTTGTAGAGGCACCCGCACCTCTCACCACTTGAATATTACCCATAGAAGACATTAAATCTGGCGTGTTTACCCAATAAACTTTATGACTTTCGGCATCGTTCATTGGCACACCGTTTGTGGTAACGTTTATGCGAGAACCATCGTAACCACGCATTCTAATTTCTGTATAACCCACTCCATTTCCTGCATCTGACATAGCCACTACAGAAGGCAAAGACTCCAAAAGATATGGGATATCTCTACCATAATTGTTTTCTTTAATTTGTTTTTCGCTTAGTACAGAATGTACCATAGGAGTAGTAGAAGAGACTTGATTGGCACTTACATTTATTTCTGCCAACTCATAATGACGTATGCTGTCTGCATACAAGTCGTCCTGCGCATTAGCATATGCGCAAAGACACATCATGGTCAAAAGTGACCAGAAGTAGTTCTTTTTCATAAAAACTTTTGTTAAAATTACAGAATATGGGGTAACATATTTCTGCTTCCCTCCTGGTATCGGCATTATCCGTATCCAGTACAATGGGTATGATCTCAGCCTGAAAGTAAGGCACCCCGTTAATTAACACTATAAACAATTTGCAGAATCTGCAGCTAATACAAACTGTTCGCAGTGCAAAATTATATAAAAATTTACATTTCTCACAAAATATTGTAAAAAATTGCAACGAAAAAAGGACCCTTTAAAATCATTGTAGTATTACAGCGCGTTTCTTCTTACCATCTACCTTCGCTACTAAAGGCGTAGAAGAACGCACCCATTTTAGATATTTATTCTCTTCCACTACTTCGAGTGTTTCAAGGAAGTCTTCGTTGAAACATTCTTCTTCGTCGTAACTATCTACTGTAAGATATGCACTTCCGCAAGAAGTAAGATTTTGGAAGAAGTGAGTTCCTTGGCTTGGGTCTATGTGATAACTCGTTTCACCTGCCTCCACAATTACCTTTGCGCCAGTAATATGTGGCCACTTCACTGGAATACCAAGCCACGTATCCGAACTTCCCCAACGGCCAGGACCTATCAGGATATAAGGTCTATTTTCTTTAAGCATTTGCTTATTGTATTTGTCTATATCGTAGGCAATAAGTTGGTTGTTTGAAGGGTTGAACATGCCTTTTTTCACATAAAGCACGTCGTAAATATCTTCTAAAATACCATTGCCAAGGGCTTGTTTAGATGTTATTAATGTATTCTCTTTAGGAATAAGAGTTAAATCTTCATCTATCGCTTTATTTGGGTCTACAATTGGTCTTATTTGCAGTAGATAGAACTTGTTTTGCTCGTTTTTCTCATAATCTAAGTTCACTGCAAATTCCACTTCCACTGGTCTACCCATTTCTCTCTCGCCCACCTTAAGAACTTTGTCAATAATATCCGCAAGCGGAAACACATCGTGCTCAAGGATATTGGCAAAAGTAATCACCTTTCTACCACCCTCGTAAAGTCCGTCACGAATAATTTGGTCGTATGGGTCGAAGGTAGAAGCAATATACTTAAGTGTGCCGTCTTTTTCGGCATCGCGCACGTGTATTCTATGAAGGTTGAAACCATCGTCTACAAGTGGCTTAAAGTCCATCTTACCCAAATCAAGAGCATTGAAATAGGTTTGAGTTTCGTTAAGAGCAAACTCAAGCGAACTTGTTTGTAGAATATTATGTGGATGTTTTGGAGAAAATCTCAGCGTTTGACCTCCATCAACAATATATTTCCCTAATCCTAAAGCCACGTTTACTACACCATCTTCTGCCTTTTCGTCGCCTATTGGATAATAGTTTAACGAACGTGCCACACCAGAGAAAGATGGATAAAATCTGTCTCCGTATGCCTTACCGCACACTTCTTGAAGCACCACCGCCATTTTCTCGCGAGAAATCACGTTTTTGGTAGCAGTCATATAACTTCTACTTCCGCTATAATAAACAGAAGCATACACAGCCTTGATAGCCTCTCCAAGCTTAGACAAAGTAGATTTTACATCATCCTTGTTGTTTGGCACCATATAGGTAGAATACACACCTGCAAATGGCTGATAATGAGCATCTTCAAGTAGCGAAGACGAACGCACTGCAATAGGAGTATTTATTACATTTACAAAAGCACGAAGATCTGCCCACACATCTTCAGGAATCTTGGCTTCTAGGAAATGATTTAAAATTTCTTCATCGGTTAGGTCTTCAGACTGTGCCACATCGTACAGATTATTTTGCTCCATGAAATCGTCAAACTTATCTGTACAAATAACCACAGTTTTAGGAATAACAATTTGTGTGGTTTCGTAGTCGAAGAACTCCTCGTTACGCTTTGATATAAGGTCTAGAAACGCAAGGCCGCGCCCTTTTCCGCCCATAGAGGCTTCGCCAATGCGGGCAAAGTTTGAATAACTGTCGAACCTGTCGCTTTGGAATACTGCTACCACACCCTTATTTTTCACCTTTCTATAGTAAACAATGGCGTCAAAAATTATCTTTCTTGCCTCTGCCACTTCTTCTATAGATTGCACAGCCAGCCCTCGCAAAAACTCTGCAAGCGGGAACATGGCACGAGAATATAGCCAACGTGAAAGGTGGTTTTTAGACAAGTGATGATATAGTGACTCAGATGGAATTTCAAAGATTTTTTGTTGTAAATCCTTTAAATTCTTCACCACTGCCACCACCCAATGTGTTTCTGGATCGATGAAATTAAAATCACCAAAACCAAAGTTGTGTGTTACAGCCTCTTTAAGCTCTAGGTGCATTAAAGAGTTGCTCTTATTAATAAAGTGAGCTTGTAGTCTGTCTGCTTCAACCTTGTTTATCTCCTCTGAAGACTCTATAATAATAGGTAAGAACTTATCTTTTTCTCTAATATATTCACAAAGTTCTATACCAGAACGAGCATAAAGTTCTCCATCTTTTGGGAAACGCACATCGGTAACAAGCCCCAAAAGGTTTTTTTGATATTTATCGTAAAGCGATTTTGCTTCTTCAAAGTTACGAGCCAGAAGAATCTTTGGTCTTCCACGCATACGAAGCATTTGCTCGTGCTCATTTAATGCCTCTGTCATAAACGAACGCGACTGCAAAAACACGTGCTTATATAAATAAGGTAGCAGTGCGGAGTAAAAATGTATGGAGTCTTCTACAAATAAAATGGCCTGCACACCCACCGATTTCACATCTTGGTCCACATTCATTTTATCCTCTAGAAGCTTAACAATAGCAAGCAAAATGTCTGGTTCGCCTAGCCAATTGAAGATATAATCCACAGCTGTTAAGTCTTCGCCTGCGAATACCCTTTGGAACACTTCTCTTGAAAATGGCGTTAGCAACACAACTGGCGTGGTAGGGAAATGATCCTTTAGTTCTTTTGCATATTCAAACACAGAACTATTTTCCTTAGATGGCATAATAATGAAAAGGTCGTATGAGGTAATTTTTAGTAGTTCCTCTGCCTCCTCCCTATTCGATGCCAAGGTAAAACGTGGCGGATATCTAAGGTTTAAAGAAGTATATTCGTTGAAAATAAGCTCATCTATTCTACCATCTTCCTCAAGCATAAAAGCGTCATACTTACTAGCAATAAGCAAGATATTGTAGATACGTCCCATCATAAGATTGGCAAACGACGTATCCTTAAAATACATTTTCTTTATATTCCCTTTATTCATCCTATCGTAAATGATGTTGCATTAAGTACTGCTATTAATTGCGATGTATCTTCTAATGTAATTTCTACCCTATATCTAGAAATTGTTTTTCCTGTTTTAATAGGTGTGGCCACGGCAACCAATGTACCACTACTAGCACTCTTGATAAATTCTATATTAGAACTTAATGTTACTGTAGAACTTCCGTTGGCATTTGCTGCTACTGCCATAGCTAAATCGCCTATGGTAAAAAGTACACCGCCATTGACAAGTCCTAAACCATTTAAATGATTTTCATTTATTTCCAATTTGCAAACTGCTCTCTCTGGCAAGGCTTCTATTACTTGCACACCTATACTTCTTGCAAATTTATCTCTTTCTGTGTTATTTTCCATACTTTTGGGTATAAAAAAGCCCTCTTAGTATTAACCTTGAGGGCTTAAATTATCCATTTATAAATTTATTATTTTGAGAAGAAGAAATCGCAACGGCGATTTTTTTGTTCAGCCTTAGGAGGATTTGGTAGTTTACCTTGTGGTGTGGTAGTAATTCTTGATTCTTCGATACCAGCTTTCACAAGTGCATCTTTAACAGCATTGATACGTCTTTCGCTAAGTTTTAAGTTGTAATCGTTGCTTCCTGGGAAGTCGCAGTAACCGCGAAGCTCAACTTTAAGATCTGCGTCTGCTTTTAGTTTTTCAACAACTTTTTCAATATTCTTTTTAGCTTTAGCATCTAATGTTGCTTTGTCGAATGCGTAGTAAACTGATAGGTCATAATCTACTGCAGGGTCGATACCTAGAGCAGAGAATACTTCTCTAACATCGTCGCAGCAGCTGATAGCTTCTTGTGGAATGCTTTCGCCCCAGTAGTTTACAAATGCACCTCTTGGAGTAGCTGGTTCGCGGTCGCGGAAGTCTGCTACACCATCACCGTCTTCGTCTGGAGTAACTGCGTTGTAGTCTTCTAGTGCTTGGATGCGTGGCAAGATGTTGTTTGCAACAGTATCTTCTAGCACTTTAACACGTTTTTTCAAGCTGTCGATATCGTTGATTAAAGATTTTTCGCCAGAAACAAGTTGACGATATTCGTACATTGAGATATTTCTCATATGACCGCCTTCTTTTTCGTCTTCGTTTTCTAAGAATTTAACACGAAGGTTTGCACTTACATAGAACTGACCATCGTTCATGGTACCTTTGGTGTAGTGTTCACCTTCAAAGTTATCTTTGTTGGTAATACGATAATAGCCACTAAGACCTACAGCTAGGTGTTTATTAATATTGTATTCTACGTTTAAGCCTAATGGAATTGAGATAGAAGTACCATAACCGCTACCATCTTGACCGATGCCTTTTGGAGTTTTTTCACCTGGAACAGAACCTTCTACTGGAGTGCTTAGGCATTCGTACCAAATAAGACCAACACCGGCATTAAGATATAAGTTCCATGCTGCAGATTTGCGATATTGTCCAAATAGGTTGAACATATTAACAGACGCCATCAAAGAAGGAGCATACATATTACCTTTGAATTCGTTACGACCCCACTCAGTAGAACCTGTAACACCTTGGTATGGCATATATTGGAAGTTTAATAATAACCCCCAAACTGGGTTCCATGTATACTCAGCTTCTAGACCAATTGTCCAAGACACCATTGAGTTAGAAAGGATTTGGTCATACTTTTGAGATACGTCACCGTCGAATTGAGACATACCCACATTTAAACTTAAAGACCAGTGAGAAAAATCTGTAAAGTCGTTAAGTATTCTAGGAGTGGTAGTAGCTTCTGCAGTTTCAGATTCTAAACTAGTTACTACAGCCTCTTCAGCAGCAAATGCAGGAATAGACAATATAGATAAAACGCTTAAAAGTGCGAAAATCTTTTTCATGTTTACATTTTTTTAGAAATTCAGCAACAAAATTAATAAAAAAAAATAATTAATACACAAATAATTAGAAAAAAATGTATTTTTTACTTGTTTTTTATATTATATCGCCGAAAAGAGTGATTGCACTAGCATCTTTTATCCTAACTCTCACTAAATCACCCACTTTTTGTCCTTGATTATCAAACAGCACTACCTTGTTTTGCGAGGTACGACCAGAAAGTTGCTCGCGAGAGCGTTTAGAGTACCCTTCCACTAAAACTTCAAATTCTTTGCCTATATCTTTCTTGTTACTTTCAAGTGAAAGTTCCATTTGAAGATCTATCATTTCTTGAAGTCGGCGAAGTTTTACTTCTTCTGGCACATCGTCTGGCAAGTTTTTAGATGCGTAAGTGCCCTTTCTTTCAGAATATTTAAACATAAATGCACTATCATAACCCACCTCGCGCATTAGGCTAAGTGTTTCTTGGTGGTCTTCTTCTGTTTCAGAGTGGAAACCAGTGAACATATCGGTAGAAATGCCACAATCTGGAATATGTTTTCTAATAAGTGCAATACGTTCAAGATACCACTCGCGGGTATATTTTCTGTTCATTAGTTTCAAGATTCTTGAACTACCACTTTGCACAGGCAGGTGAATATGCTTGCAAAGATTTGGATATTTACTTATTACCATAATGGTTTCTTCACTCATATCTTTTGGGTGAGAAGTGGTAAATCTAATTCTAATACCCGGTATGGCTTGCGCAAGATTTTCTAGAAGAGATGCAAAGTTTAACCCTTCGAAATTGTATGAGTTTACATTTTGACCAAGAAGGGTAACTTCTTTATAACCACGATTGTATAAATCTTGAACCTCATTTAAAATACTATTATAGGGACGTGAGCGCTCGCGTCCGCGTGTGTAAGGTACTATACAATATGAGCAGAAATTGTTGCAACCTCGCATAATAGATACAAATCCAGAAATGCGGTTTCCACCAATACGCTGCGGAAGCACATCTTTGTATGTTTCAGTTAGCGAAAGGTCGATATTTATAGATTTTTCTCCTTGCTCGGCTTGCGCAATAAGGTTTGGCAAATCTAAATATGAGTCTGGACCTGCAACTACATCTACTGCTGGGTGTTCAAGAAGCTCATTCTGCATACGCTCTGCCATACAACCTATTACACCTACAATCAAGTTTTTCTTTTTGCGTTTTAACTGACGGAAAAACTCTAAACGCGACATTGCCTTCACTTCTGCATGTTCACGAATAGAACAAGTATTAATAAAAATCGCATCTGCAGTGTCTAGCGAATCGCAAAGCTCATAGTCTGCCATTTTCATCACTGCTGCCACCACTTCGCTATCGGCAAAGTTCATTTGACATCCGTAAGTTTCTATAAATAAATTTTTGCTCATATGTTTTTTATTACAAAGCACAAAGATAGTAAAAAAATCACGTGATGCCTAGCATCTCGTAATTTAAAGACAACCTGTATGATGTAATTCAAAATTAAGGCAAATGCAAACGTTTGAACGCTATTTTAGTTAAAATGTGTTAAAATATAGATATTTTTGTTGCAAACGTTTGCAAATTCAAATTCTTGATATATCTTTGCAGAGAATTCACGTAAAAATTAAGTTTTTTCATAGTTTAAGGTTTAGAAAAAAAGATAAGGGAGTTTTCTTCCTTATCTTTTTTCGCATTAAAAAAGTAAATCAAACTCGGGTAAAATTTGATTATTAAGAAAAGAAAGGTTATCTTTGCAAAACAATCCCCAGAGTATGAGAGTCTCGACAACATTCGAGATTCTTTTTATTTTTGTGTTTTTTTTGAAAATAATAAATAATTAAATATATAAAATTATGGCTATTACTTACATGTCAAAAGAGGGGTACGATAAACTCCTGAAAGAAATTGCGCACTTAGAAAGCGTGGAAAGACCACGTATTATTAATGCTATCTCAGAAGCAAGAGATAAAGGTGACCTATCTGAAAATGCTGAATACGATTCAGCTAAAGAAGCACAAGGTCTTTTAGAAGCAAAAATCTCTCAACTGAAAGCTACATTATTAAATGTACGTATTATCGACGAGAGCCTAATCTCTACAGATTCTGTTCAAATTCTTAGCAAAGTTACTATCCGTAACACCAAAACCAACCAACAAATGACCTATACTCTAGTGTCTGAAGCAGAAGCAAACCTTAGAGAAGGTAAAATGTCTATTGGCACTCCTATTGCTAAGGGTCTTATCGGCAAAAAGAAAGGTGACGTAGTTCCTGTAACTACTCCTTCTGGTGTTATTGAATTTGAAATCGTTGACTTAGGTATCTAATATTATGGCAACAATATTTAGTAGAATAGTAGCAGGTGAGATTCCAAGTTATAAAGTAGCTGAGAATGATAAATTCTACGCTTTCTTGGATATTAATCCACTTGTTAAAGGTCACACCCTTGTAATTCCAAAACAAGAAGTTGACTATATCTTCGACCTTAGCGATGAAGATCTTGCTCAGATGCAAGTATTTGCTAAAAAGGTGGCTGCGGCTATTAAATCTGCTTTCCCTTGTATTAAAGTGGGTCAAGCAGTGATAGGCCTTGAGGTGCCACACGCACATATCCACCTAATTCCTATCCAAAAGGAAAGTGATATGCTGTTCTCAAATGAAAAACTTAAACTCACCGCAGAAGAGTTTAAAGAGATAGCAGAAAAGATAAACGCTGCATTCTAAGCAGAGTTCAATAAAAAATCCCGAAATTTTCATTTCGGGATTTTTTATTAGAACTCTGCGTTATTTGGTGTACGTGGGAATGGAATTACGTCACGGATGTTACTCATACCGGTAACGAATAGAAGTAGGCGTTCGAAGCCTAAGCCGAAACCTGAGTGAGGAGCAGAACCCCAACGACGAGTGTTAAGATACCACCAGATGTCTTTTTCTGGCACACCCATTTCGCCTGCGCGGGTTTTAAGTTTGTCATAGTCTGCTTCACGTTCAGAACCACCAATAATTTCACCAATTTTTGGGAATAAAACGTCCATGGCACGTACTGTTTTGCCATCTTCGTTTTGTTTCATATAGAATGATTTGATTTCTTTTGGATAGTCTGTTAAGATAACTGGACGTTTGAAGTGTTCTTCCACTAAATAACGTTCGTGTTCAGATTGTAGGTCTGTACCCCAACCCACACGGAATTCAAATTTCTTACCGTTTCTAACAGCTTCCTCAAGAATTTCGATACCTTCGGTATATGTTAAACGAACAAAGTCGTTTGCTAATACAAAGTTGATACGTTCGATAAGTTCTTTGTCGAACATGTCGTTTAAGAATTGAATATCGTCTTTACAGTTTTCTAGAGCCCATGTTAAGCAGAATTTAACGAAGTCTTCTGCTAGTTGCATATTGTCGTTGATGTCGTAGAAAGACATTTCTGGTTCAATCATCCAGAACTCTGAAAGGTGACGAGGAGTGTTTGAGTTTTCTGCACGGAATGTAGGACCAAAGGTGTAAATTTCACCTAATGCTAGTGCACCAAGCTCACCTTCTAGCTGACCAGACACGGTAAGAGAAGCGTGTTTGCCATAGAAGTCTTGGCTGAAATCTACTTTTCCGTCTTCAGTTTTAGGGGTATTGTCTAAATCTAAAGTGGTTACAGTAAACATTTGACCTGCACCTTCGCAGTCTGATGCTGTGATAAGTGGAGTGTGGAAATAATAGAAGCCACGTTGGTGGAAGAAAGTGTGAATAGCCATAGCCATATTGTGGCGAATACGTAGCACTGCGCCAAATGTATTGGTACGTGGACGTAAATATGCTATTTCACGAAGGAACTCCATAGAGTGACCTTTCTTTTGTAGTGGATATGTTTCTGGGTCTGCTTCGCCATAAACTACAATATTTGTAGCTTGCACTTCTACAGACTGACCTTTACCCATAGATTGCACTAGAGTACCAGTAACACCAATACAAGCACCAGTAGTTATTTTTTTAAGCTCATTTTCATCGAAATTTGCATTATCTACAACTATCTGGATATTATTTATAGTAGAGCCATCGTTTAGAGCGATGAAGCTTACATTTTTGTTACCACGACGGGTTCTCACCCAACCTTTTACAATGATTTCTTCTCCGTAGCAAGTCATTTGTAATGCCTTAGCCACTTTAATTCTACTTGTTACACTCATAATCTAAAATTGAGTCGCAAAGTTATTATTTTTTTTTAATTAAAACAACATAGTTACGCCAGCAAGACCATTTATACCAAAATTACGGTAGCCATAATAGGTATCTGCCTTTTGATTTGCTAGGTTTTTGCCTTTTATAAACACTGTTAGCCAGTCTAGCGCTTTGTATGAAGCCCACACATCCACATCGTGAATATCGTTCATTTTCACCACTTCACCTGCCACTAATGCTTTTCTGTCGGCTAACATTTTATAAGAAGCACCTACTTCCCATTTTTCTAGGAATCGATAGGTACCAGAAAATTCTACTTCCCAAGCTGGTTTTTGCCAAGCATATTCGTTTTCTTTGGTTTCCCAATAATTAAATGTGGCAGTAAGACCTAAATCAAGACCTTTCACATAGTCGAAATGAAGACCTGCCTTCACGTCTACTTTATGAGTGGTAGGTTCTGTTACCACGTCGAATGTATTGGCATATTTACCTGTTGCAACGCCGTTTTCATCTAGTTCTGCTCTGTTTACAAAGAAATATTGGTCTAAAATAAGGTCGTAGTTGCAACCTACATTAAACAAAAGACCTTCCATTATCTTAATGCGCAGACCTAAGTTTACATTCACGGGGGTGTAGGTAGGTTTTACCTTTAAACTTGGTGTAATGTATTGGTTTTCACGATATATTTCGTAGTAATAATTTGGGCTATACTCACCACCGATGCCTGCATATAGATAGAAAATATCTGGCACAAGACCCCAATGACCATAAACATCTGCAGAGCCTGTAAATGGAAGTTCGGCATGTTCGTCTAAGTCTACAAACATATTTGCGCCCACGTTTACCAACCAATCTTCGCCATGAATTCTATAGAATGGTTTGAATTTCATTATACCTGCAGTGTGAGTATGTTTTGTGTAAGACTCAGTGTTCATATTCAACACATCAATGTCGGCATCTGCTTCAAGACCAAGTTCACCTTTGCTTAGTTTGCCAGCAAGTTCAAATCCTGCTCTTACCATGTGAGCATCAATATTTGAACTGGTACAGAAATATTTGTATCCACCATGCAATTGATAATGAAATTTGCTATTATGGTCGGTAGAATAAACTTTAAAGAACACATCTACATCTGAATTTGTGCCAACTGCATTTTTCATAGAGTCGTTTGGCATAGTGCTCATACCATAATAGTCGAAGCCACTATATTTATAATCTACAGATGTTTCCAATTTAGCTTTTTTGAAATTTACTTCATAATTTAGACCTATATCGGTGATATGATCCACAGCACGAGCTGTAGTGCCATCTTCAAGAGTAATATTTCCAAAAGCACCATTGTGTTTGGCTGTCACATCCAACATTTGGTTGCCTTTTTCCACTAAAGGATAATAAAACTCACCCAATGTTTGCCAGTAAAAGCCCAAACCAGCCTTGAACATACCTTTTTTTCTATCAACAATAGACTCATTATTCGCCTCATACTCAGTAGGGTTTTGCACTGTGGCAGATTTGTCTGTTTTTTCCACTTTAGACCATGTGGTATAGGTAATTTCTGGCTGATCCACCTCTACCACTTCTTTTTGTGGTGTGGGGCTTATCTTTTTGGCATTTGCCACTGTTGGGTCGTATTCTCTTTCAACTGTTAAGTCTCTTGAAATTTCTTCTGATGTTTCTTGAGAACATACTGTAAATACAGAACCTAAAGCTAACGCTATAATTAAAAATTTCTTCATTTTATTATTGATTAGATACTGTTTCTGACTCTTTATTATCTATTAACACCAATCTAGAAGCAATAGCATCTGAAATTTCTTTATCATCTGCCACGTAGTTGTCTCTTAGGCTAAGTAGATATTGTTTTGCTTCGAAATAGTTTTCTTTTGCAATGTAAATATCAGATAATAAGATAAATGACTTCGCTAAATAGTGTGCGTGTGGAGTGCCTTTCTCTATATATGAGAACACTTCAGCCTCTGCTTTGTCTAAATTTCCTTTTGTAAAATAATAATTTGCAAGCTCATATTTAGCCTCTGCACCATAAATATTGCGTGTATCGGCAGATAGTACTACCAAATCGTTATAAGCTGCATCCATATTTGAAAGCGCTGCGTATGATTTATATCTATCGTAACGCGCTTCTGTAAGGATTTCATCGTCGGAATATGCATTTATAATATCAGTAGATACCTCAATTGTTTTGTTGTAGTCTTTTAATATATAAGCACAACGTAAGATACCCACTTTTGCAGGTTGTCTGCTTTCTGCACTACCTACTTGATCTAGTTTTGTGAAATATGCTAACGCATCTTCATATTTTTGTAGGTCGTATGCTATAGAAGAGGCTCTTTGAAGAGAAAACTCTAGGTTTGGATTTTCTGCGTTATCCAACAATTTAGCATACAAGGCAAGCGACTCTGAATATTTTCTTTCTTGATAATAACTATTTGCTAGATAGTATTGTGCCAAGGTATTGTATTTTCCTTGTGGATACATATTTATGTATTTGTCAAGGGCTACACTTGCTTCTGCATAGTTGCTTTTGAAGTAGATTTTCTCTGCAGCTTTGTATTGTAGAGAGTCTTCTTTTGTGGTTGAAGATTTACCCAATTGTTGTGCCAACTTATTAAACTCATCCACCTTGTTTGTATCTACCATTATACTTTCTAGAGCAGAAAGTGCTGTAGCTGCCTCCTCTGTGTTTGGATATGTTACTGCCACTTTTTTGTATGTTGCTGCAGCCTCTGCCACCTTGCCAGAGTTGTATTGTAGCATTGCAATTTGTAGCTGTGCTTTTCTTACTACAGGGTTTGAAGCAGGGAATTGTTTTGAAATATCTTCGAAACTAGCAATGGCTTCGTCGGTGTTGTTTAGAGCAATATATGCCTTACCAATTTCGAATAATGCATCATCGTTCCAATCAGATTTTGGGAAACGTGTTTGCAGTGCTTTAAGAGTTTCGATTTTTTCGTGGTAACTCTTTTGTAGGCCTAAAACAAATGCTTTTTGATATAAAGCATAATCTACACCCTTGTATGTACCACCTACTTCTACAGATTGGTTGTATGATTTTAATGCTTGTTCAAAGTTTCTTTGAAGGAAATAGCAGTCGCCTATTCTATTTAGAGCATCAAGTCTCATTACAGGATTTACCTTTTCTATTTTCTCATATTTTCTAAACCAATTTGCAGCAGACTTATAATCTTTTTTGTTCCAATAAATATAAGCAATATTATATTGTGCAAAACGATACTCGTCTTGATCTATAGAAACTGTCTTTTTAAGATATAGATTAAATTGCTCTTCTGCCTCGTCGTATTTTTTTGAGCGATATAGACACTCACCATACCAAAAATGTGCACGAGCTGTAATGTCTGCATTGTATGATTTTTCGCCTATTAAGGTTTGAAGATGCGCCATTGCGTCAGAATATTTTCTGTTTGCAATAGCATCTGTTGCCATACCAAAAAGTACTCTTTGCTCTGCTTCCTTCACTACACGGTCTGTAGAATTTAAATTTTTGATAGAAGCATACGCTTGAGAATAATTGGTGGTGGTTAGGTAAGAAGAAATAAGATACTCGTGTACTTTTTCTTTGTGTTTTGAGTTTGGAAACTCTTTTAAGAATCTTTCAAATGCCTCTACAGACTCGTTGAAAGCTGAATATGAAAGTTCGTATGTTAAAAGTGCATAATTGTAAAGTGCATCTTCTTGTATTTGCTTGTCAAAGCTTAAACGAGAAGCCTTATCGAAAGACATACGTGCATTTTTCTTGTCGGCAAGTTTTAAATAAGACATAGCAGTATGGAAATAACTGTTTTGTCCCAATTTATCTTTCTCGCTTGTAGATTTTGCTAGTGCCTTAACTGCTTTGTTGTAGTTTTCTGTGTTGTAATAAGACATACCAAGCACATACCAGTCTTCGCGAGTAATCTTTTTGCTCAACTTTTGATATTTCTCCAAAAGTTCTATAGTTTGTGCATATTCTTTACTAGAAAACTTACACACTGCCAATATTTTATACACCTCAGCATTGTCTTTTTTAATTTCTCCTTTAGAGATAATTTTTTCTGCATATTGTGTACTTTTTTCGCAGTTGTCTAGCAAGAAGTATAGTCTGCATAGTAAAAGTGGAGTTTCTTCTTTGAATGCAGGGTCGTTTTCTGCTACTAAAATATTTTCTAGAGCCACAGAATAATTCTCTAGTCTGTATTGAGAATATCCGTAATAATAATGTGCTGCAACTTTATATTGCTCAGAATTACGTTTTAGAAGCAATCCAAATTCGTATGAGGCTTCTTCGTATTTTTTTCTATCTAAATATGCATAACCACGATAAAATAGTAGTGCATTTATATCTTCGTCTGTAAGATTTTCGCGTCTTACCTTTTCTAAAATAGCAAGGGCATTTTTGTGTTTGCCTGCTTCAATTTCTAGAATACCTATATATAAATGAAATTTATCTAGTTCTGAAGCGTATGGATATGCTAGCACGTATGCTTCCAATTTATTTATAGCGTCAGCATTTCTTAAATAATATGCAGACAGTGCAGAGGTATATTCTGCTTTTCTTTTTTCTTCTGCATCATCAATGCCTTCTGCCAATAATTCTTCTGTATATCTGTATGCTGCAGAGTAGTTTTTGCTATGGAAAAACTCTTCGGCATGCTCCATAAGACGAGATTCTTCGTTGTGAAATGGAGAATCTGTAGCAGATATATTAAATGCTATTAGAGAAAATAAAATTAAGGATAATATCTTTTTCATTTTTTTTGAATAAATGTAAGTCCGTCTCGCAAAGGTAATATAAAATAAGAAATTTTTTCTTTTTGGGTATTTAAATAATCGTTAAATGCTAGCAGGCCCTTGGTCTGGTAATCGTTAGAGGCCACCTTCTCTACCACTTTCCCACCCCATAGTGTATTGTCGGCAAGAATAAAGCCTCCAGGGGTAAGTTTGTCGAATACTGCATTATAATATTCTATATAATGTCTTTTATTGGCATCAATAAAGATAAGGTCGAATGTTTCGTTGCACTCTTCTAGCCATTTAAGTGCATCTGCAATAATAAATTCTATTTTTGAAGCACTTGGCGAAGCGTTTATATACTCACGTGCCATATCTTCTATTTCATCATCGATGTCGATGGTAATAAGTTTACCTTCTTCTGGCAAGTTTTCTGCAAGGCAAATGGCAGAATAACCCACGTATGTGCCAAGTTCTAGGATGCGTTTTGGCTTAATCATAGCCACAAGCATACTAAGCAAACGACCTTGAATATGACCAGATAGCATGTGAGGGTGAAGAAGTTTCACATTAGCCTCATGAGTAAGTTTCTGAAGAAGCTGAGTTTCTGGTTCAGAGTGATCAAGAATATATTTTTCTAATTCTTTCATTATAAATAAATTATCTCACTTAATTTTTCTTTTACAAAATATTTTTGTGCCACATCAAGCACCTCGTCGGCAGAAATGGCCATATATTTTTCTATGGTTTCATTTATATCAGACACCTGAGAAAAAGTCATATATTGTTTTACAGACGAGAGAATAGTGCTTTCTCTGTTTTCCTGTGCCAAATATACCTGACCCACAATTTGTCTTTTACTTCTGGATAGCAAAGTTTGAGAAATCTTGTTTTGCACAAGAAGGTCTATTTCCTTATATGTTAAGCGTTTAGCCCTTGCAAGGTCTTCGTGGTCGGTACCTAAATACACATACCAAAGCCCTGTATCAGAATAGGTTTGATATTGAGAATCTACCTGATAGACTAGTGCATTTTTCTCTCTTAAAGACAGATTTAATTTACTAGTCATATTTGGACCACCTAATATATTATTTAACAAAAAGAACGCATATTTTTCTTTTTCCGAAATGGATGGTGCTCTACCTCCTATAACGTAATGCACTTGGGCTGTATTGCGTGTTATCTCAAGTTTTTTAGGAAAATAGTCTTTAGGTGTAATTCTTTGAAAGTTTCTTACACTTGACTCCACAGGCACAAGGTATTTATTTACCAATTTTTCTACATAGCTTTGCGAAAAATCGCCCATTGAGAAAAACACTAGTTCATCTGTAGTATAACATCTTTGGTAGAAATTTATTAGTTTTTCTGAGGTAATAAGATCTAAAGAATCTTTTGTACCTAATATGTTTCTACCAAGCGAGAAACCATCAAACAACACCTCCTCTAAATCGTCGATTATAGACTCTGCAGGAGCATCTAAATATGAATCTATCTCGTCTTTTACTACCTCTTTTTCTTTTAGAAGTTCTTCCTCTCCAATTGTAGAATTGAAGATTACATCCATAATCAAATCTACCGCACGAGAAAAATCTCTTTTCAGTACTATTGAGTAAACAACGGTTTCTTCTTTTGTGGTATAAGCATTAAGTTCTCCACCTACTGTTTCTAGGCAGTTCATCACCTGATATTGAGACCTCTTTTTAGTGCCTTTAAAGAACAAATGCTCCAGAAGATGAGCCATGCCGTGCTCATTCTGAAGTTCGTCTCTAGTGCCTGTGTTTGCCATTATGCCACAATACACCACATCTGACTTACAAGGTATATGAAGTATTCTCATGTTTAAACCTCAAAAAAGAAGCTGACTTTTTAGCCAGCTTCTTTTTATATCTTGGATAATTTTAATTCTTATTTGTTATTGTTACCCTTGTCTGAGCCTACGCGGTCCATTGCACAACGGAAACCTATATCGTTACTGCTTTCTGCTTGTTCTTTGTAACGACGAGTAGAAGGGTTTAACCAGTATGAGCGGTCTTTCCAGCTACCACCTTTATATACACGTGTGGTATTTGAGATATGAGTAGCAAGAAGTTTTTCTCTGTCACCATCTAGGCTTTCATCTGGGTTGTATAGACGATCAGTTGCTTTATCAGAATCTAAAACTTCTAACCATTTGCCTGGATCTACTTGAGATTGAGCGTCACCGTCTTTGTAGTTACGAACATCAAATTTGTTGTATTCTGCTAGACTGTCTTTAGAAACTGGAACTGCGTATGCTAAACGACCTAGGCTATCTAATTGATAGTTTTCTAGAGAGTCTTTAACTGGAGCAACATAAACGTTACCACGGAATGGGTTGTATTCAGAGTATTCTTCGCTAGAAGCTTGACGATATACGTCCATTGTCCATTCGTTTACGTTACCTGCCATATTGTATAGACCAAATTCGTTTGGCCAGAATGAGTTTACAGGAGCTGTGATATTTGCTTTATCGTTTAAGTCGCCAGATACACCCATCATGTCACCTCTACCACGAGAGAAGTTGGCCATGATTTTACCACGAGCCTGACGAGAAGGGTTACGTGTTTGAGAACCGTCCCATGGGAAAATACGACGTTCGTCATAGTTTTCCATATCTTTGTCTGATGTGATACCGTATGCAGCAAACTCCCATTCAGCTTCTGTAGGAAGACGATATTCTGGAAGTAAGATACCATCAGACATATTTGTTTTACGAGCGTCACCAAATGCATTTACTTGAGTAGATTTTTCTGCAGCTGGATCGTATGCATCAGTTTTTAGATATTTACCTGTATTGTAAACTTTTGCTTCTGCAATAGAGTCGTTTTCAAAACGAGCAGAGTCGCGATAGATAGCTTCGAAATCTGGGAAGTCGATTACACCTGCTTCTTTAAGACGAAGTTCGTTTACACGGTCTGAACGCCATACGCAGTAGTCGGTAGCTTGTTCCCAAGAAACACCTACAACTGGATACATATCGTATGCAACGTGTGTAAAGTAGTAGTTTAGATATGGTTCGTTGTATGCTAATTCTTCACGCCATACAGTTGAGTCTGGACGACATTTGTTTGCCACTTCAGATCCATACATGAAAGCCATCCAATATACATATTCTCTCCAGTCGCGGTTAGAGATTTCATATTGGTCCATGTAGAATGTATTTACAGTAACACGACGTGGGTAGTTATTCCATTCACTGTAAGTATCTTCTGTTACTCTACCCATAGTAAAAGTACCACCTTCTACTAAAACCATTCCTGGAGGGGTATCTTGTTCGTAGTTGTCAACTACTTGGAAACCGCCGTATTCAGCGTCGTTATATTTCCAACCAGTAGTGTTAGAAGTACTTTTGTTACACGAAGAAATAGCTAGCATAGAAAGACCAGCTAAAACGAAAGTTAAAATGTTTTTTATTTTCATAGTAATCGATATATTCCGAAGGTTATATTTTATCGCCTACAAAGATAACTGAATTTTTGTATAGATATTGTATGAAAACCAAAAAAAAATTGTTTTTTTTCAAAAAGTGGTCTATATTTTTTTTATTTTTGCAAAAAAACTAAGGAAATGCCACATAAAGAAGACTTAACTATTTGCATTAAAGGGAAGTTAATAGATTTCAGTTCTCCTAAAATAATGGGGATTGTTAATTGCACCACAGACTCTTTCTACGAAAAAAGCAGATGGAATCTAGATTCTCTAAAATATGCCGATATTATCGATATAGGTGGATGTTCTACCAGACCGGGCTCTACCCCTGTAGATAAAAGTCAAGAAAAGAAACAATTAAATAAGGGTATAAACCTACTTAGAGAAAGATTTCCAGGGGCGATTATATCTGTTGACACATTTAGACCAAGCATTGCTCAGTGGGCTATAGAAGAAAAAGGTGTTGATATAATAAATGATGTATCTGGCGGTATGGTAAATATGTTTGAAACCGCTGCTAAATATAATGTGCCATACATTCTAACCTTTGCTGAAGAAGGTTTTTCTGCCGATATGATGTATTTCTTTTCTAAAAAAATAGAAAAATTATACTCTCTTGGCGTTAGCGATATTATACTTGACCCAGGATTTGGATTTAATAAAACCATGGAACAAAACTTTGAGATTGCAAAAAACATGGACTGTCTTAAATGTTTCAACCTGCCTATCTTAGTGGGTATCTCTAGAAAATCTATGGTTCAACACGCTACAGGCACAAACGCAAACGCTGCGCTAAACGGCACCACTGCACTAAATACTATTCTTTTAGAAAAAGGTGCAAACATACTTAGAGTGCACGATACTAAAGAAGCCAAAGAAGCAGTTAATATATTTGAACACATATATAACTATGATAGAATTTCACTTTAAAGATCTACTAGACATTCTTATAGTAGCGTTCTTACTTTACCAAACATACAGGCTACTTAAAGGAACATCGGGAATGAACATTTTCGCCGTTCTTTTAACCTTCGTTATTGTATGGTTTTTGGTATCCTACGTTTTCCAAATGGAACTTTTGGGTTCTATTATAAATAAAGTAGCAAACGTGGGTATCATTTTAATTGTAATTCTTTTCCAAGACGAAATTAGAAACTTTATGACTAAACTTTTTAGCCGTACAGCCACAAATGGTTTGGTAAAAAGGATTAAAAAAATGATCTTTAAAGTGGATGATACCAATCACATAAGTGGTATTGAGCAGATAACTCAAGCCGTATTCAACTGTGCAAAAACAAAAACAGGTGTATTAATAGTTATAGAACAAGAAGCAGAACTTACCCACTATGGACTAAGTGGCGAGGTAATCGACGCTGAAATAAACTCTCGCCTTATAGAAAATATATTCTTTAAAAACACCCCTCTACACGACGGAGCCATGATTATTTCTAAAGACAGAATTATGGCTGCAGGTTGTATTCTACCCGTGTCTAACAGAACAGACATACCTAAACACCTAGGTCTTCGTCACCGCGCAGGACTTGGTATGACAGAAAAAACCGACGCACTTGTTATTATTGTATCAGAAGAAACAGGGAAGGTATCTTGCATGAAACAAGGCACACTAAATTTAGGTATAAACAAAGAAGAACTTACTTCTTTCCTTAAGAAAGGTAGTATTAATTAGAATTTTGCTAACTTTGCAGCACTTTTGAAAAATCTATAACAAAACATATATAAAAATGGCTTACAATTATCTTACAGCTGAACAAGCAGCTGAATTAATTAACAATGGCGACATTATCGGCTTTAGTGGTTTTACCCCAGCTGGTTGTCCAAAAGAAGTTCCTTCTGCTCTTGCAAAACGTGCAGAACAATTTCACGCAGAAGGTAAAGAGTTTAAAATTGGTATGTACACTGGTGCTTCTACTGGTGACTCTACAGACGGTGCTTTAGCTCGCGCTAACGCTGTTAGCTTTAGAACTCCATACCAGTCTAACAAAGACATGCGTACCTCTTTAAACACACCTGGAGCTACCGAATATTTCGATATGCACCTTTCTCAACTTGCTCAAGAACTTCGTTATGGTTTCCTTCCAAAACCAAACGTAGCTATCATTGAAGCTTGTGACCTAACAGAAGATGGTGAAATCGTGCTTACCTCTGGTGTTGGTATCTCTCCTACCATTGCTAATTTAGCTGACAAAATCATTATTGAGTTAAACAGCCGTCACCCAAAGGCTCTACGTGGCATCCACGACATCTACGAACCACTAGACCCTCCTTATCGTAAAGAACTTCCTATCTACACAGCTAGCGACCGTGCTGGTAGCCCAGTGCTTAAAGTAGATCCTAAAAAAATCGTTGCTGTAGTAGAAACAAATAGAAAAGACGAAGTAGGTGGTTTCACCGCTCCAGACGAAGTAACATCTCGCATTGGTAAATATGTGTCTGAATTCTTAACACAAGAAATCAAAGCAGGACGCATTCCAGCATCTTTCCTTCCTATCCAATCTGGTGTAGGTAACATTGCTAACGCTGTGATGTTTGAACTTGGAAACAACCCAGAAATTCCTGCATTCCAAATGTACACAGAAGTTATCCAAGACGCTGTTATCGACCTAATGAAAAAAGGTAGAGTAAGCTTTGCAAGTGGTTGCTCACTTACTGTAACAGACCCTGTTCTTCAAGAAATCTATGACAATTTAGACTTCTTCCACGACAAACTTATCCTTCGTCCACAAGAGCTTTCAAACAACCCAGAACTTGTGCGTCGAATGGGTCTTATCACTATCAACACTGCACTAGAAGCAGACATCTATGGCAACATCAACTCCACTCACATTGCAGGTACCAAAATGATGAACGGTCTAGGTGGTTCAGGAGACTTCACACGTAATGCATATATTTCTATCTTTACAACTCCTTCTACCGCTAAAGGTGGTGCAATTAGTGCTATCGTGCCTATGGTATCTCACATCGACCACAGCGAACACTCTGTGAAAGTTCTTATCACAGAACACGGTATTGCCGACCTAAGAGGTACTTCTCCACGCCAAAGAGCTGAACTAATCATCAACAACTGCGTGGATCCACAATATCGTCCAATGTTTAGAGAATACCTTGCAAAAGCAACTAAAGGTCAAACTCCAACCGATTTGAACTCTTGCTTCAATATGCATAAGGCTTTTATCGAGACTGGCGATATGAGAAATGCAAAATTCTAGTTAGGAGTGAGGAGTGAGGAGTTAGGAGTTATAACTCTTATCTTAAATTCAATCTAATTCTAGCAATTATACCTAAAATTTAAAAGCGATGTTCTTTAGAAGAGCATCGCTTTTTTTTGTAGCATAACGCAGAAGAACGCTTTTTATTCAACTATTAACAAAAAAAAGAAGCTGACTTTAAAAGTCAGCTTCTCTAGTGGATTGTTGCCTCACGAGGATTCGAACCTCGACAGGCAGAACCAAAATCTGTAGTGCTACCATTACACCATGAGGCAATCCGCTCATTTGCGGTGCAAAGATAATACATTTTTTTTATCCAAAGAATTTTTTAGTAAAAAAAATGTATTAAACCGCATTTTTTATTTCAAAATCAGTAAAAAGTAGTTCTTTTTACCTTTTTGTACTAGTAAATACTTATCATTTAGTAAAGATTCAGCCTCTAAAGCAAGTTCTAAATCAGCTACCTTTTCTTTGTTAACAGCGAAACCACCATTTTGGATAAGTTTTCTCATTTCACCTTTAGAAGCAAACACTGCAGCATCGTCTGTAAGCACGTCCATAAGTTTTTTACCTAGAACAGCTTCTTTTTCTACTTCAAATGTTGGCACTCCGTCGAATACTGCAAGAAGTGTGTCTTCGTCTAGTTTCTTAAGAGAATCTGATGTAGCGTTACCGAAAAGAATAGAACTAGCCTCTACAGCCATTTCGTAGTCCTGCTCAGAGTGTACCATAATGGTAATTTCTTTTGCAAGACGTTTTTGAAGCACGCGAAGGTGTGGAGCAGCTGAGTGTTCTGCCACAAGAGCTTCTACTTCTTCTTTTGGAAGGAATGTGAAAATCTTAATGTATTTTTCAGCATCTGCGTCAGAAACATTTAACCAGAATTGGTAGAATTTGTATGGAGATGTGTATTTTCTATCTAGCCATACGTTGCCACTTTCTGTTTTACCAAATTTACCACCGTCTGCTTTTGTAATAAGAGGGCAAGTAAGAGCAAAGGCTTCACCTCCAAGTTTACGACGGATAAGTTCTGTACCTGTGGTAATGTTACCCCATTGGTCAGAGCCACCAAGTTGAAGTTTGCAGTTTTTGGTTTCGTATAGGTGGAAGAAGTCGTAACCTTGCACAAGTTGGTATGTAAACTCTGTGAAAGACATACCTACAGAAGATTCTGCAGAAAGACGTTTTTTAACAGAGTCTTTTGCCATCATATAGTTTACGGTAATGTGTTTACCAATGTCACGGATAAATGCTAGGAAACTAAAGTCTTTCATCCAGTCATAGTTATTCACCATTTCTGCTGCATTAGGAGCATCGCTATCGAAGTCTAAGAAACGAGAAAGTTGTTTCTTAATACATTCTTGGTTGTGACGAAGGGTGGCCTCGTCTAATAGGTTACGTTCTGCACTTTTACCAGATGGGTCACCAATCATACCTGTAGCACCACCTACTAGGGCAAGAGGTTTGTGACCGCAACGTTGGAAGTGACGAAGCATCATCACACCCACTAAGTGACCAATATGAAGTGAGTCAGCAGTAGGGTCGATGCCCAAGTATGCTGTAGTCATTTCTTTTTCTAATTGTTCCGCTGTACCTGGCATCATAGAGTGAATCATTCCACGCCAAGTTAGTTCTTCTACAAAATTCATTTTATTTTCGTTTACTTTTAAAAAAATCTTTCATTAATGCGGCGCATTCGTCTGCTAAAACTCCTGAAACCACCTCTGTTTTTTCAAGTAGAGCGGTAGGAGATTTTACGGTGAAACCGTACTTTTCTTCACTTGCACCATACACTACTCTTGGTATTTTTGCCCAGTAGATAGCACCTGCACACATTACGCAAGGTTCTACAGTAACATACAGAGTGCAATCTGGTAGATATTTAGCTCCTAGCTCTGCCATTGCCGATGTTAATACCTGCATTTCGGGATGTGAGGTAGCATCTTTTAGTGTTTCTGTAAGATTGTGTGCGCGAGCAATAATTCTACCTCCCATTACTAGCACTGCTCCCACTGGCACTTCGTCTTCTGCGTACGCCTTGCGAGCCTCCATTAGTGCTTGCTTCATATATTTTATATCTTCTTCCATTAGAAAAGTTCTGGAGTATCTTTCTCCATCTGTTTTAATATATGACGCACAATGGTTTCGCGATAAAATCTTGATTTATTCTTAATTCTGTATCTAGAAAGATAATTTTCGATGGCTTCCATCTCTTTATCGTTGAGCATGAAAGTAATTTTATGCTTTCTTACCAACTTTTCCCTTACAGGAACTAATATTTCTCTCTTTTTAGCACACATTAATTAGAAAATCACTATTTTTGTGCAAAAGTAACTATTTTTTCTGTATAAAAAAATCCATTGCCACGAAAAATGAATAACAAGGTTATTTATAGAAGTTTATGTGAGAAACATAAGGAGATTCCACTCTTTATGAGGGCATGGTGGCTAGATGCTGCTTCTAAAGAAAATTGGGATGTGATTTTTAGTAAAAATGGCGATGAAATCGTTGGTTTTTTCATTTTCTCATATCAAGAGAAACTTGGCAAAAAGATAGTTACCAACCACCCACTCACCCAATATGCTGGACCTTACGTTTTCTATCCAGAAGGGCTAAACAAGAGTGAAATTTACTCTTTCGAAAACAAAGTTTACACCTCACTTATAGAGCAACTGGAAGCAAAAAACTTCGATTTCATCGAAATAAATTGCCATCGTTCTTTCCAAAATTGGCAACAATTCTTTTGGAGTGGTTATAAACAAACCACAAAATACACATACATTTTAGAGAATATCTCAGACAGAGAAAGTCTGCTAAAAGATATGTCGTATAGCCAAAGAGGAAAGAGAATTAAAAAAGATGCTGGTAAGTATCATTTTTCTCTAGAACTATCTGCAGAAGATTTTTACGATTTCTATAATGCAAACTTAAAAGAGCAGGATAAAACTATTTTCTACAGCAAAGAATATTTTTTGAGGCTATACAATGCTGCAAAGGATAGAAATCAAGGGCAAATTATAGGCATTTACAATACTGACAATGAACTACTTGCAGCTCTTTGGACTGTATGGGATAGCGAGTTTGCCTATAATATGATAATGACCTCCGACAAAAATAAAAAGTGTAGCGAAGGCACTACACTTTTAATTTGGGAAACATTAGACTTTTTAAAGGACAAAACTAAAAACTACGATTTTGAAGGCAGTATGATAAAGGGCGTTGCTCTAAGAAATCAATCATACGGAGCCACCGCAGTGCCTTATCATAGCATTAGCAAGTCTAATAGCATACTTATGTCTGCTTGGAAGAAATACCAAGAATACAAAAATCAACAGAATATCAAGAAAACTTCTTTAAAATAGTAGAACGCCAAAATCACTGCTACTATTATACCTAGCACCATTCCTACAAATGTGCCTACAAAAGAGCCAAATCCTGCTTTTAGGCTGCTTTCAAAGTTCATTCCTCCTATAAGTTCACCCACAACTGCTCCTATAAAAGGACCTAAAAAGATACCAATTGGTGGAAACACTAGTCCTACAATCACCCCTACTACACTACCCCAATTGCCGTATTTTGTGCCACCAAACTTACTCACACCCCAAATTGGAATAAAGTAGTTTAGCACCTGCACTATGGCTACTATCACACCCCAAATAACAAAGAATTTCCATGTGAGCGTGCAACCTGGAATTAGCAAAAGAAGAAGCAATCCGATGTAGCTAATTGGAGTGCCTGGAAGCATTGGAATGATAGTGCCAATAAGCCCTACCAAAACACAAATGGCACCTAAAACAACTATTAAAATATCCATTAATTATCGAAATCTATAATTGCACCTTCGTAGTTGAATTTTATTTCAACATTGTTTACAAGCTCTACCTCAATGTATTTTTTATATTTTTCAATCTTCTCTATTTTTACATTAGGAAAGTTTTCGTCTAAATATGATTTAATATAACTTGGGATAAGATTTTCTGGCAGAGTCATAAATTCGCAATTAATTTCTTTCCATTCTCCAGCTGAAGTAATCTTCACTTCATCACCAGTATTGAAGTTTACTTCGTAACTAGAACCAAAAATGCCAAAATAAGATTCTACAAATGCCACTTTCATATTAGGGAAAGTTTGCTCTATAAAATCTTTTGCTTCTTTGAAACAGGACGAAGGTTTGTCATTTTGATTGATCTTTCCTTCTTTGTTGTAACAGCCTTAATAGCAATAGGCTGAATAATAGGCACAAGAGCCATATATGAGTAAGCTGCTACCGCGATAGGTCCGAGAAGGTGAGCCGCAAGCTTGCCTGCAAGGAAAATCGCTGTGGGGCCGTCAGCGCCGCCGATAATTGCAATTGAAGCTGCTTCTTCGGGAGTGAAGCCCATAAGAATAGCAATTACGAATGCAACGTAGATACCGAGCTGAGCTGCAGCACCGAGAAGAAGTGATACAGGGTTTGAAAGAAGGGGACCGAAGTCGGTCATACAACCGATACCCAGGAAGATAATGCAGGGGAAGATACTCGATTTAACGCCTGCGTATATCAGCCTTAAAACACCGCTGTCGTACCAGTGAGCGCCCTCAATTATGTTTGAGGTATCCATAAGACCTGTGGGGTCATCCATAAGACCTGCACCGGGAAGGTTAGCAAGAAGGATACCGAAAGCAATGGGTACGAGAAGAAGGGGTTCACACTTCTTTGCAATTGCAAAGTAAAGGAGTACAAATGAAACGAGAATCATTACAAGATTTTGCCACAGGAATGTGCCGTCTGCAAAGAGAGCGGCAAAGCCTGAAGATTCCCATAAGCCTGTAAGAACGTCTGCAATCATCTTATTTGTCTCCTTTCTTTTCGTCTATAAGTTTTATGCTCTTGAAGCTGAGTCTTTCAAGAGGGATGCCGCATTTGTTGCTGACAATTGCCATAATAACTGCAGCTTCCTTTTCGTCTGTGTCAATAAGCTCAACCTGACCCTGTGAGGCAGCCGGTGCTGTATTTCCTGCCGCGGGAGCAGGTGCAGCAACTGCTTCGGGAGCTTTTGTTGCCTTAGCTTCGATAGCTCTTATTGCCTTAGAAACAAGGATGATAAGAAGAGCTATTACAGCAAGAATCATTATTACTGTTATAATGCCGATAGCAGAAACAGCAAGTGCTTCGCTTAAAGGCATCTTTAAAGAACTAAGCATATTTGTTCCTCCTGTTCTGAAAAAAAGTGAGGCTATCAGGGCGACAGCCTCATAAAATAATTAGTCTTCTTTGTCTTTCTTTTCGGGCAGGTTGTTAAGTGCATTTACAAAAAGTACGATAACAGCCGTTACCACAAAGATACCGAGCATTCCTTTGCCCATGTGACCAAGGTGGCACATTTTGCACAGCAGCTTCTGCTGGATCTAGGTTATCCACAGAGAAGCGCAGAACTTGCGTGGATTGCCGGCAACTCCAATAACCCCAATGCCCGTTCTTTCCCGTTTTACCCCGGCTACAGTGCTTCCGGCGAAGTTATAAAAGTTGGCAGCACAGTTGAAAAATTTGCC
>CALDPN010000144.1 GCA_937911235.1 uncultured Bacteroidales bacterium | reverse complement strand
AACATTCAAAAGAATCTCATAAAGAGATGTTGGATCATGTAGAAGGTTTGTTGCAAAAATTGGAATTGCCTTATCGTATCCTTCGTCTTTTGGGTTGATAGATCTAGCTGACAAATTTACGCATTGACGAATTATTTCTAATTCCTCTTTTACAATATCAGGTACTTCATCAAGATCTTTTACGTTTTCTATCGGAATACAAATTCTTTTTAATCCAGATCTATTTGCAGCAATTGATTTTTCTCTTAACCCACCAATTGGTAGAACTCTTCCACGTAAAGTAATTTCTCCAGTCATACCTGTTAAATGGTGAACAGGATAATTTGTAAATGATGATACAATTGCACATACCATTGTTACACCGGCAGATGGACCATCTTTTGGAATAGCGCCTTCTGGCACGTGAATATGAATATTTTTATCTTCAAAGAAGTCTTCGCTTATGCCAAATTCTTCTGCGTGAGCTCTAATGTATTGAAGTCCTAGTGTGGCAGACTCTTTCATTACATCGCCCAAATTGCCTGTTAGGATAAGTTTGCCTGCTTTAGATTTGCAAATACTAGTTTCTATTTGAAGAATTTCACCACCCACAGAAGTCCATGCCAATCCTGTTACAATACCTACTTCTTCTTTGTCGTCTTGTTCGTCTTTGCTAAATGGTGCTAAGCCTAAATAGTCGTATAAAGAGCTTTCAAGCAAGGTTTCTGTAAAGTTTTCGTCCATTGCACGTTTTTTGGCTGCTTTACGAGCAATTTTTGCAATAGTTTTATCCAATGCACGCACACCAGACTCACGTGTATATTGTTCTATAATGGCACGAATAGTCTTTTTAGGAATAGAGATTACATTTTCGTCTAAACCGTGGTTTTCTAATTGCTTTGGTATTAGATATTTGTTTGCAATTTCTATTTTTTCTTCCACTATATAGCCACTTATGTTGATAAGTTCCATACGGTCTAGAAGTGGTTTAGAAATACTGCTAAGTGAATTTGCTGTAGCTATGAACAACACGTTTGAAAGGTCGAAGTCCATATCTATGAAATTGTCGTGAAACGCACTGTTTTGTTCTGGGTCCAACACCTCTAGTAGTGCAGAACTTGGGTCGCCTTTGTAGTCGCTTCCCACTTTATCTATTTCGTCTAGGATAAACACAGGGTTTGCACTACCTACTTTAAGTAGGTTTTGGATAATGCGTCCTGGCATTGCGCCAATATATGTGCGGCGGTGACCTCTAATTTCAGATTCGTCGTGAAGACCACCAAGTGAAATACGTGCATATTTTCTGCCTAATGCTTCTGCCACAGATTTACCAAGTGAGGTTTTACCCACCCCAGGAGGGCCATAAAGGCAAATGATAGGGGAGTGAAGACTTCCTTTAAGTTTAAGCACAGCAAGATGCTCAATAATTCTGTCTTTCACATCGTCTAGACCAAAGTGGTCTCTATTTAGGATTTTTTCAGCACGTTTTAGGTTGAAATTATCCTTTGTATATTCGTTCCAAGGTAAATCTACCAAGGTTTGAACATAATTATTTTGTACAGAATAGTCTGGTGAATGTGGAGAAAGTGCTTCAAGTTTTTGAATTTGTTTTTCTACTGCAGCTTTCACCTCGTCAGACCATTTCTTTTTGCTTGCCTTTTCTTTTATTTGTTTTAAATCTTGCTCAGAAATACTTCCGCCAAGTTCTTTTTGAATGGTTTTAATTTGTTGTTGTAGGAAGTATTCGCGTTGTTGTTTGTCTATGTTTTCCATAGCCTGAGATTGGATTGAAGATTTTATCTCAAGCATTTGGCTCATAGTGCTTAGTTTCTTAAGTAGTTCAGACGCACGTTCTTCTAAGTCTTCAATTTCTAGAATAGTTTGACGGTCATCTTTTTCAAGACCTACATTTGCAGCAATAAAGTTTACGATATAACCATTGCCTTCAATGTTTTTAAGTGCAAATAGCACGTCTTGTTGCACATTGCCCGACATACGAATAATTCTCATAGCAATGTCTTTAATAGCCTCGATAAGTGCTTTAAAGTTTTTGCTAGGATTCTTTTCGTATTTTTGATTACTCTTTCTTGGGCTAATAACACCTGTTAAGTAACCTTTTTTGTCTTCAATAATGCTATTTAGTTGGAATGTTTGTTTGCCTTGAACAATTACTGTAGTGTTGCCTTCTGGCATTTCAAGTATCTTCAAGATATTTGCAGTGGTGCCCACTTCGTGTAGGTCTTCAAATTTTGGAGCATCTACATTTTTGTCTCTTTGAGCCACGCAGCCTATTAGATTTCCTTTTTTATGGTTTTCTCTAATAAGTTTTAGTGAAGATTTTCTGCCTACGGCAATAGGCATAATAACACCAGGAAATAGAACAGTATTCCTAAGTGGAAGAATGTCTATTTCCGTGTCTTGTTTTATCGATTTAGAATGGTTTTCGGCGTCGCCTTCCGACATTAGTGGAATGAAACTAGCGTCTTCTAGGTCTTCGCCGATAGCATTTATAATAACCTTTTTAAATTCTTTCATGATTAAAGGGCAGATTCAAATTGTTTTAGGAAGCGTAGGTCATTTTCTGAGAACATACGTAAGTCTTTACATTGGTATTTAAGGTTGGCAATACGTTCCACACCCATACCAAATGCATAACCGGTATAAACTTTAGAATCAATACCACATTCTTCTAAAACGTTTGGATCTACCATACCACAACCTAAGATTTCTACCCAACCTGTGTGTTTGCAGAAAGGACAACCTTTACCGCCACATAAGTTACAAGAAATGTCCATTTCGGCACTAGGCTCTGTAAATGGGAAGTATGAAGGACGAAGACGAATTTGTGTTTCTTCGCCAAACATTTCTTTTGCAAAATATAAAAGTGCTTGTTTTAGGTCTGCAAATGAAACGTTTTTGTCTATGTATAAACCTTCTACTTGGTGGAAGAAACAGTGAGCACGATAAGAAATAGCTTCGTTTCTATATACTCTACCTGGGCAAAGCACACGGATAGGAGGTTCCTGAGAAGTCATTACACGAGATTGTACGCTAGAAGTGTGAGTTCTAAGAAGTACATCTGGATTTTTCTCAATAAAGAAAGTATCTTGCATGTCGCGAGCAGGGTGTTCTGGTGGGAAGTTAAGCGCACCAAACACGTGCCAATCGTCTTCAATTTCTGGACCTTCTGCCACGGTGAAACCAATGCGTGAGAAAATGTCGATGATTTCATTTTTCACTAGTGAAAGTGGGTGACGTGTGCCTAAATTGAAGTCTGATGCACTACGAGAAAGGTCGATTTGTTCTCCTTGGTCGCCACTTTCAAAAGTATCTTTTAGAGAATTTATCTTTTCTTGTGCTGCGTTTTTAAGCTCGTTAAGTAGTTGACCTACAGCGCGTTTTTCTTCGTTAGGAACGTTCTTGAAATCATTAAATAGATCGTTTAATATACCTTTTTTACTTAGGTATTGAATTCTTAAACGTTCTACCTCTTCCTTGCTACTTGCTGTAAGGTTTTGAATCTCTTTTAACAGGTTGTTAATTTTTTCTACCATGGTATATTTGTTTATTTATTAGCTAGTTAATTAAAAGCGACTGCAAAAATAGCATTTTTCTTTTAGAAAATTAATTTTTTATAGCACTTTTACTCCTTAAACATTCCTTTTTTTTTATTACTTTTGCAAAAATATTTTGTAGTATGGGAAAAATTATAGCATTAGCCAATCAAAAGGGTGGTGTGGGAAAAACAACTACCGCAGTAAACCTAGCTGCTTCACTTGCAGTAATGGATAAAAAAGTATTGTTAGTAGATGCAGATCCTCAAGCCAATGCTTCTTCTGGTTTAAACATTGATATTACTAGCATAAAAGAAAGTATTTACGAATGTTTGATTAATAATTTGCCTGTAGAAAAGGCTATTAAGAAAACTGAGATAGAAAATCTAGATATTATACCTTCTCACATCGACCTTGTAGGGGCGGAAATAGAAATGTTGAAATTAGAAAACAGAGAAGAGTATCTTAAAAACATTCTGGCTTCACAAAAAGACAAATATGACTATATCTTAATAGACTGCTCTCCTTCACTTGGTCTTATTACAGTAAACTGCTTAACTGCAGCAGACTCTGTGATTATACCTGTACAAGCAGAATATTATGCGCTAGAAGGTATCTCAAAGCTACTTGTTACTATCAAAATTATTAAAGGTAGATTAAATCCAGCTCTTGAAATTGAAGGTTTCCTTCTTACTATGTACGATTCTCGTCTTCGTCTTGCACGTCAAGTATACGACGAAGTGAAACAACACTTCCAAGATATGGTGTTTAAAACCGTTATTCAAAGAAATATTAGACTTAGTGAATCTCCTAGTCACGGTGTGCCTGTGCTTCTGTATGATGCTGAATCTACAGGAGCTAAAAACTATTTATCATTAGCTCAAGAAGTTATAAATAAAAACAATTAATGGAAAAGAAATCTGCATTAGGAAGAGGCTTAGGTGCCTTAATAGATATTCAACCAACAGTTCAAACTAGTGGGTCTTCGCTAATAGACGAGGTGGAACTTTCTAAAATAGAGGCAAATCCAGACCAACCTCGTACCAATTTCAACGAAGAAGCACTTCAAGAACTTGCTGCGTCTATTGCCGAATTGGGTGTAGTTCAACCTATTACCATTCGTGAAATAGAACCAGACAAATATATGATTATTGCTGGTGAACGTCGCTACAGAGCGTCTAAACTAGCTGGTCTTACCAAAATCCCTGCATATATTAAACGTGTTTCTGACGAAACAATGATGGAGATGGCGTTGGTGGAAAATATCCAACGTGAAGACCTTAATGCCATTGAAATTGCTCTTACATACCAACGTCTTTTAGACGAATACAAATTTACTCAAGAAAAACTTAGTGAAAGAGTGGGTAAAAAGCGTGCTACTGTGGCAAATTATCTTCGTCTTTTAAAACTTCCTGCAGAAATTCAACTTGGTCTTACCAAAAAAGAAATTGATATGGGACACGCTCGTGCATTAATTAATGTGCAAGACCCAACCAAGATGATTAAGCTATACGAAGAAGTAGTGGCAAAGGGTTATTCTGTGAGAAAAGTAGAGGAGTTAGTAAGAAGTTTAAATGAAGAAAAACCTGCCAGCAAACCTGCCGACCCAGAACTTCAAAAGGCATATTCACAAATTGCCGATCGTCTTTCAAATATCTTCGGTGCAAAAGTAAAAGTGGATAGAAACGAAAAGGGAAAAGGTAAAATATCTCTTGTTTTCTCTTCTGACGAAGAACTTGAAAACATTTTAATGGTGATAGATTCTATAAAAAATTGAAAAATAGACTAGCATTCATATTATTCCTTATAGCATTTGTTGTAGTGGGAAATGTTTCTGCTGCCACATTGCAAAATGATACTATTTACCAAGTTTCTTATGCAGATACAGTAAAAGTGGTAGAAACAGAAAATGTTTCTACTACACAGTTTAAGCCCGATGCAGATAAATCTGTATGGCTTGCTGCTGTGGTGCCAGGATTGGGACAAATTTATAATAGACAATATTGGAAAGTGCCTATTATTTATGCAGGAGCATTAGGACTAGCCTATGGTATCACTTGGAATGATAAACTCTATGTAGATTATAGAAAGGGTTATGTTGATTTGATGGATAGTGATCCTAACACAAATTACTTTCAATATCTATTACCAGAAGGGGTGGTGCTCGATAGTTCAAATTCAAGTTATTACACAAAAGTAATAAAAACAAAATTAGATAATTATAGACGAAACAGAGACCTTTGTATTATAGCCACAGCTGTGTTTTATTTGTTGACAATAGTAGATGCATACGTAGATGCACAGATGTTTGACTACGATATTAGTCCAGATTTGTCGCTAGAGGTGTTGCCAACAGTTATTCCTGCTAGTTCTTCTTACGAACAGGATTCTTCTGTGGGGCTAAGTTGTAAATTGAAATTTTAATGAAGAAATTATTTATATTGCTAGCAGTGTTGGGTTTGTCTAATGCTGCTTTATATGCTCAAAATGATAGTTTAGTTGTTGAAAATGCGGCGGTTGCAGAACCTGTCACTGAGTCGGTCACTGAGCTTGTCGACGTACTGATGCCCGACGTTAATACTCTTACAGTAGACTCACTAGAAAGAGCTGCATTTGAATCTGTTATAGAAGAAAAGTTTGTTAGTTGGTTTGCTGATATTACATTTACAGATTCTTGTTTTCACAATCCTGTACAGACACCTCTTTCAAAAGAGGAATATGTAAAAAAGATGTCTGAGCTACCAGCAGAGATGGAACTGTCATACAACCAAGTGGTTCGCTCATATATAGATTCTTACGTGCATCGTTATCCAAAGAATCTTTCAAAACTTTTAGGTCTGTCTAAGTATTATTTTCCAATTTTTGAGCGTGAGCTTTTGGCTGAAGGCCTACCTGTGGAACTAAAATACTTGCCAGTAATTGAGTCGGCACTTAATCCTACAGCGCGTTCTAAAGTAGGGGCAATGGGGCTTTGGCAGTTTATGCCTTATACAGGTAAACTTTATGGTTTAGAGATAAATAGCCTTGTAGATGAGCGTTGCGACGTGATAAAATCTACAAAAGCGGCTGTAAAATACTTAAAAGACCTTTATGGTATTTACAACGATTGGCTTTTGGTTATTGCGGCATACAACTGTGGCCCAGGCAACGTGAATAAAGCTATTAAACGTGCAAATAAAGGCACCGATTATTGGGCAATTTACAATTATCTACCTCGCGAAACTCGTGGATATGTTCCTGCGTTTATTGCAGTGAATTATGCCATGGAATACGCCACCGATGTGTACAATATCTGTCCTTCTCAGGTAAATATGCCTACATTAATCGACACCGTAATGGTGGCAGAGAGAATGCACTTTGAACAGATTTCAGCAAATATGAATATCACTGTGGAGCAGCTTAGAAAGCTAAATCCACAATACAAACTAGATATAGTTCCAGGTCACAAAAAGGCTTGTGGCATAGTTTTCCCAGATACATCTGCAGTAGATTTTATTTCTGCAAAAGATTCTATCCTTGCATATGAAAAAGAAAAATATGCTAAACGTATGGAAACAGCAGTGGTGCTACAAACCACATATAAAATACGTTCAGGGGATAATTTGTGGGATATAGCAAAGAAGAAAGGAACTACTGTTTCTGCTATTAAAAAAGCAAATCCAGGTAAAAATCTAAAAGTATTAAAAATAGGACAAGTAATTAACCTTCCAGTAAGATAAAATATTATGGCAAATTGGTATGAATGTAAAATCCGTTACGAAAAAACTATCGACGGAAAAACAAAAAAAGTGAACGAATCATATTTAGTAGATGCTCTTACCTATACAGAAGCAGAAACTCGTATTTTGGAGACTCTATGTCAATATATTTCTGGTGAATACACCATCACAAACATTAAACGTTCTAGAATTATCGAAATCTTCACTTCTGAAGTGGATGCATATGACAGATGGTACAACTGTAAAATCAATATCATCACTCTAGACGAAGAAAAAGGTGTGGAAAAGAAAACTCCACAATTAATGCTTGTGCACGCCGACACTATCGACACCGCCCTTGCACGTCTTCGTGAAGGTCTTAAAGATACTCTTTACGATTACACTATTGTGTCAATTGCAGAGAGTGCGATACTAGATTATTTTCCATATACTGTAAAATAAATTAGGAATTAGGAATGAGGAATTAACTCCTAACTCCTAACTCCTAACTCCCAACTCCTAACTAATAAAATATGCAAGAAGAAATAAAACGACGCCGTACATTTGCGATTATATCACACCCCGATGCGGGTAAAACCACGCTTACCGAAAAATTACTTCTTTTCGGTGGTGCTATTCACATAGCAGGTGCTGTGAAATCAAACAAAATTAAGAAGACCGCCACATCAGACTGGATGGAAATTGAAAAACAACGTGGTATTTCTGTGGCAACTTCAGTAATGGGTTTTGAATACAAAGATTACAAAATCAACATTCTAGATACCCCTGGTCACCAAGACTTCGCAGAAGATACATTCCGTACACTTACAGCTGTGGATAGTGTTATCATTGTGATAGACTCAGCAAAAGGTGTGGAAACACAAACTCGTAAACTTATGCAAGTTTGTCGTATGCGTAAAACCCCTGTGATGGTGTTTATCAACAAAATGGACCGCGAGGGTAAAGACCCATTCGACTTGCTAGACGAAGTTGAGTCTGAACTTGGCATACGCGTGCGTCCACTTAGTTGGCCTATCAATAGTGGTGTAGGTTTCAAGGGCGTTTACAATATTCACCAAGAAAGTTTAAATCTATATACTCCTAATAAACAAGTAGTTACAGAAACTGTAGAGATAGACCTAAATAGTGAGGACTTGGAAAACTATGTTGGTGATACCGACGCTGCAAAACTTCGTGAAGATCTAGAATTAATAGAAGGTGTTTATTCTGAATTTGATGTAAATGAATACCTTGCGGGCGATTTGGCTCCAGTATTCTTTGGTAGTGCGTTAAATACCTTCGGTGTGAAGGAACTTCTAGATTGTTTCGTAGAAATAGCTCCATCACCACGTCCTATTGAAACTCTTGAACGCACAGTGGACCCTTACGAAAAAGGTTTCTCTGGTTTTGTGTTTAAAATTCACGCAAATATGGACCCAAATCACCGTAGTTGTATTGCTTTCGTTAAGATTTGCTCAGGTAAATTTGAACGAAACGTAAACTACAAACATATTCGTCATGGTAAAATGATGAAATTCTCTGCTCCTACATGTTTCATGGCTCAAAAGAAAGAAACAGTAGATGAAGCATACGCTGGTGATATTGTAGGTCTTCCAGATACTGGCAACTTCAAAATTGGCGATAGCCTTACCTCTGGCGAGGAAATCCACTTCAAAGGTCTACCTAGCTTCTCTCCAGAAATGTTTAAATACATTGAGAATGCCGACCCAATGAAGCAAAAACAACTTCAAAAAGGTATTGACCAACTTATGGACGAGGGTGTTGCTCAGCTATTTACAAACCAATTCAATGGTCGTAAGATTATCGGTACTGTAGGTCAACTTCAATTTGAGGTTATCCAATATCGCTTGCTTCACGAATACGGCGCTCAATGTAAGTGGGAACCTGTAAACCTTTACAAAGCATGCTGGATTGAAAGCGACGACCCAGCCGAACTAGAAAACTTTAAAAAGCGTAAATATCAATATATGGCCAAAGATAAAGAAGGTCGCGATGTGTTCCTTGCAGACTCAAACTACGTCCTTCAAATGGCACAAGCAGATTTTAAGAATATTAGATTCCACTTTACATCGGAGTTTTAACTCCTAACTCCTAACTGTTATGATAGGTTCATACAACACACTTCAAGTAGTAAAACGCGTAGCATTCGGCCTATACCTAGATGGCGAGGAAATGGGCGAAATCCTACTTCCAAACCGTTACGTGCCAGATAATGCACAAATAGGTGATTATCTAACTGTATTTGTTTATACCGATGGCGAAGATCGCCCAATCGCTACTACTGCCGAGCCTCTTGCTGTGGTGGGAGATTTTGCATTTATGCAAGTGAAATCTGTAGCATCTGTGGGAGCGTTTCTAGAGTGGGGTATAATGAAAGACCTTCTTGTGCCATATAGCGAGCAAACAGTTTCACTACGCACAGGTCAAAAAGTGTTGGTTTATGTTTATCTAGACAATAAAACCAAACGTGTGGTTGCCTCTGCAAAATGGGAAAGATATACCGAAAAGCAAGATTTTTCTGAAATTTCAGAGGGCGATGAGGTAAACGTGCTTGTGGCATCAGAAACCGACCTTGGCTACAAAGTGCTTATTAATAAGCGTTATGTAGGTCTTATTTACAAAAATGAGGTGTTCTCAAAAATAAATATTGGCGACATTCTTACTGCTTATATTTCAAAAATTCGCCCAGATGGCAAAATAGACGTGCGTCTTCGTCGTTCTGGATATGAAGCAGTGGCAGGCGAGTCTGGTAAATTGCTAGAACTAATAAAAAAAGCTGGTGGTTTTCTTCCAACTACAGACAAATCTCCTGCTGAAACAATTTACGAAGTATGCGGTATGAGTAAAAAAACTTATAAAAAAGCCGTTGGCGAACTTTATAAAAAACGCCTTATTTCGCTTACCGACAATGGAATAAAGCTAAACTAAATATTAATTTTTAAACTAAAAAAATGGAAAAACTTCAACCTTATTTAAACGTTGCTTGGGATTCAGGCATTGAAATCGGCAAAAACATTTTAGCCGCTATTCTTATCTTTTTAGTAGGTCGTTTATTAATCTCTTTCATTAAAAAGATTGTTACTAAAGCGTTGAACAAACGCCAAAACATGGACGAAGGTATTAAATCTTTCGTTAAAAGTTTAGTAAACGTTACCTTAACAGTTTTATTACTTATCGCTGTTGTTGGTGCTCTAGGTGTTGAAACTACTTCTTTTGCAGCTCTACTTGCTTCTGCAGGTGTTGCTGTTGGTATGGCTCTTAGCGGTAACCTACAAAACTTTGCAGGTGGTGTAATGATTCTTCTTTTCAAACCTATCAAAACTGGTGACTACATTGAAGCACAAGGTGTAGCAGGTTCTGTAAAAGAAATTCAAATTTTCCACACAGTACTTACCACT
>CALDPN010000143.1 GCA_937911235.1 uncultured Bacteroidales bacterium | reverse complement strand
GGTGCCTCCGCTTCCATGGGCGTTTCCTACGAGCTGGAAGCCATCGCTGGCTGTACCATCGGCGGTGTTTCCACCACCGGCGGTATCGGTACCGTTCCCGGCATCCTGGTCGGCGTTCTGGTCTTCGAGCTGCTGAAGATCGTTCTGCAGTTCCTGAAGGTCGACCCCAACTACAACTACATCGTCCAGGGTCTGGTCGTCATCACCGCCGTTGCCCTCGACATCCGTAAGTACGTCGCCAAGAAGTAATGGAAGAAGAAAAATGGCGTCAAAAAGCATTATGGGACAACACTCACAGAATGCTTCAAGCATTTAAAGACAAAGGTTTCGAAACAGGTCACACAACCACACCTATTATTCCTCTATATGTACGCGACAACGAAAAAACATTCCGTTTAACTCGTATGCTTATGGATGATGGTGTATTCGTAAACCCAGTGGTTTCTCCTGCTGTACCATCTCAAGATACTCTAATCCGTATCTCTCTAATGGCTACACATACATTCGACCAAATCGATGAAGCAGTAGAAAAAATTGCTAAAAACGCAAGACTGCTAGGTATTATTGAGTAATAAACTACTAAATATATGATAAAAGTCCAATCCGAAAGGGTTGGACTTTTTTGTTGTCCGCATAATAAGCACAAAAAAATCCGACTCATAAGAGCCGGATTTTTACTATATTTTTTTTTAAGATTAAAGTGAATCACCGAAATCTTCACGGAATTTCGCTACTAGTTTTTCTTGCCAATCAGAAGTTGGACGAAGACGGCCAAAGAAGAAGCGAAGAACTTTTGGTTCATCGTAGAATTCTAGGCCACCAATAAGGTTACGGTTTTCGTAAACCCATTTAATACGGTCAATAGCGTAATTAACTTGTGATAGAGTGTAAACACGACGTGGCATAGCCATACGAACTAATTCTAGTTCTGCATAGCGTTCGCTACCGTCTGGGTTACGTTGTTCTGATAGAGTACCACGTTCCATACCACGCACACCACTAGCAATGTAGATTGCAGCAGCAAGAGCAGCAGCAGGATATTCTGCGTGGCTTAAGTGAGGAACAATTTCACTAGCATTTAAGTGACAGCCAAGACCACCTGCAGGAACTACCACTGGCACACCAGCTTTTTGTAATTCTTTCACCATATATTCAATGAAAAGAGGACCTTGAGAAATGATATCGAAGTCCATAGTTTCTTGAAGACCTACAGTGATAGCTTCCATTTCACGAACTGACATACCACCGTATGTTAAGAAACCTTCGTAAAGTGGAATAAATTCTTTCATTTTTAAGCAGATTTCT
>CALDPN010000142.1 GCA_937911235.1 uncultured Bacteroidales bacterium | reverse complement strand
CTGCTTTTGCTTCTTGCACTACTCCTAGTACTGCATTCATTATTACAACAGCAAATATTATTATTGAATCTGTATAACTTTCATTTTCTATTTTTGCTACTACTAAAGATATTATTGCTGCTATTAGAAGAACAATTATCATAATGTTTTTCATTTGCTCTATAAATCTTGTAAGTAGTGTTTTCTTTTTTGCTTCATTTAATTTATTTAATCCGTTTGTTGCAAGTCTTTTTTCTGCTTGTTCAAAACTTAAACCATCTGAACTTGTACCCAATTTATTAAAAACTTCGTCAACCGAATATTTATATGCCTCTTTCATTAGTCTCCTCCTATTTACATTTAACAATGCTATCACAAAGATAATAAAAAACGATAATTCTATTAGCTAAATGCATAAAATTATCGTTTTATTTTATAAAAAAATGGCGACTAAATTTAGCCGCCATTTTTCATATGAATAAAAATTTATTATTCTTCGTTTAGAGTTACGCGTTTGAAAGCTGTAGCTGTAAGAGACGCAGAAACTTGTTTTAAGTATTGTTGAACACTTACTTTAGCATCTTTGATGAAGTCTTGTTCTAGAAGAGTAGACTCTTTGTAGAATTTGTTAAGACGACCTTCAGCAATTTTGTCAAGCATAGCTTCTGGTTTGCCTTCTTGACGAGCTTTTTCACGACCAACTTCTAATTCTGTAGCGATGATGTTAGCTGGAACTTCTGCGCGGTTTACTGCGATTGGGTTCATAGCTGCAACTTGCATTGCTACTTCACGAGCTACTTGAGCGTCAAGAGCTTCGTTGAATGCTACTACAGTAGCAAGTTTGTTTCCTGGGTGGATGTAAGCAACAGTTGCTGCACCGTTAACTACTTCATAGAAACCTAATTCCATTTTTTCGCCAGTGATACCACTGCGGTCTGTGATTAGGTCTGCGATGCTACGACCATCGATTTCAAGAGCTAAAAGAGCTTCTTTGTCAGCGATTTTGTTTGCCATAGCTGCATCAAGGATGCTTTGAGTTAAAGCGATGAAGTCAGCGTTTTGTGCAACGAAGTCAGTTTCGCATTTGATAGCTACTACTGCAGCAAATTCGCCGTTAGAAGCAGAAAGTACACAACCTTCTGATGCTTGACGGTCGCTACGTTTAGCTGCGATAGCTTGACCTTTTTTACGAATAATTTCAATAGCTTTATCGAAGTTACCTTCTGCTTCGTTTAAAGCGTTTTTACAATCCATCATTCCAGCTCCGGTCATTGTACGAAGCTTGGAAATATCTGCCATAGTTACTGCCATAATTTTATGCTTCTTCTTTTTCTGCTTCAGATAAGAATTTTTCAGCTACGTTAGCGTTAAGTTCTGCGTTTTCACCACGTTTGATGCGAGCGCGACCGCCTTTAGCTTTCTTTTCTTGTTTATCGTTAGCGTTGTTTTCTTGTTCTTTTTCTTTTTCCATTTTGCGTTCTTTCAAACCTTCGCCGATAGCATCAACTACTGCGCTTAAGATGATATCGATAGATTTAGAAGCGTCGTCATTACCTGGGATAATGTAGTCGATGTTTCTTGGGTTTGAGTTTGTATCAACGATACCAAACACTGGAATACCTAGACGGTTAGCTTCTTTCACAGCGATGTGTTCTTTCATTACGTCAACTACGAAAAGAGCAGAAGGAAGACGAGTTAGGTCTGCGATACTGCCTAAGTTCTTTTGTAGTTTTTCTCTTTGACGAGCGATTTGTAATTTTTCGCGTTTAGAAAGGTTTTCGAAAGTACCGTCGTTAGACATTTTGTCGATAGTAGTCATTTTTTTAACTGCTTTACGGATAGTAGAGAAGTTAGTTAACATACCACCAGCCCAACGTTCTGTAATATAAGGCATATTTACAGAAGTAGCTTTTTCTGCGATGATTTCTTTAGCTTGTTTTTTAGTAGCTACGAAAAGGATTTTTTTACCTTGTTTAGCTATTTGATAAAGAGCATCAGCAGCTTCGTCTATTTTTACTACAGTTTTGTTAAGATCGATGATGTGGATTCCGTTTTGCTCTGTGAAGATGTAAGGAGCCATCGCAGGATTCCATTTGCGAGTCATGTGACCAAAATGCACTTCAGCATTTAAAAGGTCTTGAAAATTTGTTCTTGCCATAATTTTTTAAAAAGTTTGTTTACATTCTTGTTAAAACATATCAACCGTTGGGTAATCTGCCGTATAAGGCAGAGTCCCAATGGTTTAGATACTAAACAGCTTCCAATAAAAACGTATAAAAAAGATTAACGTTTAGAGAATTGGAATCTTTTACGTGCTTTTGGACGACCTGGTTTTTTACGTTCAACTTCACGTGGGTCACGTGTCATGAAACCTTCAGATTTAAGAGCAGGTTTGTCCTCTGGGTTGATTTTAACCAATGCGCGTGCGATAGCCAAACGAAGTGCTTCTGCTTGACCTTTGTATCCACCACCATTAAGGTTAACTTTGATATCATAATTTTCGGCTACACCCAATTTCACTAGTGGTTGTTTAACCACGAATTGAAGAATAGAGCTTGGGAAATAAACCGCTAAATCTCTTTTGTTGATGGTAATTGTACCCTTTCCTGGGGTTACATAAACGCGAGCTACAGCCGCTTTTCTTCTACCAATTGCATTTGTTACTTCCATGGCTATTATTTAAGGGTGTTGATGTCAATAAATTTAGGATTTTGAGCCTCGTGTTTGTGTTCAGCGCCGTCATAAACGTAAACGTTGCTTAATAATTTGTCACCAAGGCGATTTTTAGGTAGCATACCTTTTAACACTTTGTTGAATAAGCGTTGAGAACCTTTAGCTTGTAGGCGTAGAGGATTGGTTGCTTTTTGACCACCAGGATAGCCAGTGTAAGTTAGATAACTACGGTCTGTCCATTTGTTGCCGGTCATTTTGATTTTGTCGGCATTAATGATAATCACGTTGTCACCACAATCTACGTGAGGAGTGAAGTTTGGTTTGTATTTACCTCTCACAAGTTTAGCGACTTTTGAACAAAAACGACCTAAAATTTGGTCGGTAGCATCAACAACCACCCATTCTTTGGTTACGGTTGCTTTGTTCGCTGATACTGTTTTGAAACTTAATGTATCCACAATTAAATATTTTTTATTCGTTTAACAATGTTATTCTCAAATCAGAGTTGGGCAAGTCTAAAGGCTAAAAAAGACATTTTTCTCTGAAAATCAATAACTTATCTTAAAAAGAATAATAATCGGACTGCAAAGATAGTGCAAACCGAGCGAAATACCAAGAAAAACCCAGTTTTTTTTGTATTTCCGAGGTGCAGCCTATCTTCTACGTAGCGCAGCGTAGTAGAGAGATACAAAAAAAGTTTTGAACAGAAAAAAGTTTTCAACAGATTTTTTCAATCCAATCTCCGTTACTCTTAATCAGCTCAACGAGTTTTTCTACCGCTTCTTCTTGTGGGATGTTTTTCTCAATGCACTCTTTACCTTTATATAAAGAGATTTTGCCACGAGCAGCACCCACATAGCCATAGTCGGCATCAGCCATTTCGCCAGGACCATTTACAATACAGCCCATGATACCAATTTTTAGGTGGGTTTGAGAAGAAGTTTTTTTCTTGATTTTGGCAATTGTTTCTTGAAGGTCAAAAAGAGTTCTACCGCAGCTAGGACAAGAAATATATTCAGTTTTAGTTTGTCTAGCACGAGCAGCTTGTAGTATATTATAGGAAAGTTTTTCTACGTCTTCACTTGGGAACGCAGGTGCCTCTATGCAGATGCCATCGGCAAGTCCGTCGATGAAAAATGCGCCAAGTTCCATGGCTGCATATAGGCAAAGTTCGTCCCAATCAGATGTTTCATATTTGCGTTTTAGCACCACAGGCATACGGTTTCCAGCTTTGTTTAGGCGCATTATTTCTAGGCGTCCTTGACCCATTGCGTTAGCGTGGTCTAGGGTGATAACGTTGATTCCTTCTGGTAAAACATCGCCAGCAAGCACCACCACAGGAGCTTTTCCGCCACCTATTTCGCCAACGGCTTCAGTAATACGTCTAGAGTATGATTCTCCATTAAATAAAGGCTCTTCGCAACCGCAAGCCTCTAATGTAGGAGCAACTGCCTTTTTATTTATAAACTCAACAATGGCTTTAGCCACTGGAATTTCTTTTTCAGGGTCTTCGCTCAGCGACACACGAATAGTGTCACCAATACCTTCTTGAAGCAGAGTACCAATGCCAACGGCAGATTTTATACGTCCGTCTTCGCCGTCGCCAGCCTCAGTTACACCTAGGTGAAGAGGGAAGTTCATACCTTCTTCTTCCATGCGACGCACAATCTGACGCACGGTTTGCACCATAATGCGAGTGTTCGACGCTTTCACAGAAATCACCACGTCAGTGAAGTTTTCTGCCTTACAAATGCGCAAAAACTCCATACAGCTTTCTGTCATACCCTCTGGAGTGTCGCCATACTTTTGCATCATACGAGGGTTTAGTGAGCCATGGTTCACGCCAATTCTTATAGCGGTGCCATGCTCCTTGCAAAGAGCAAGGAATTTTGTAAATTTATCTTGAATAGCTTCAAGTGTGTTGGCAAAGTTGCCAGGATTTATTCTTACCTTTTCTATATGAAGAGCAGCTTCCTCTGCCGCAGCAGGGTTGAAGTGCACGTCTGCTACAAGCGGAGTGCTGTAACCTTTTTCACGAAGCACTTTTTTTACTTCTGCAGTGTTGGCAGCCTCTTTCACTCCCTGTGTGGTAAGACGAATGATTTCACAACCCACAGCAATAAGTCTTTCAGACTGTGCCACGCACGCATCGGTGTCTGTGGTAAATGTGTTCAACATAGATTGGACACGGATAGGGTTTTCACCACCTATACCCACTTGTCCTACTTGCACTGTGCTACTTGCTCTTCTTTTATAGTTTATCATAAGGTAATTTTTTCTGGATAATCAAGTGTATAATGTAGTCCGCGACTCTCTTTTCTTTCCATTGCATGCTTAATCACAAGATATGCAGTGTTGATGATATTTCTAAGTTCGCAGATTTCACGTGTAACCACAGAACGGTCAAACAAATCTTCTGTTTCTTTATAAAGTATTTCAAGTCGGTCAAACGCTCTTTTTAGGCGAAGATTTGAGCGCACAATGCCCACATAATTACTCATAACAGAAGAAACTTCTTTCAAACTTTGAGTAATAAGAATCATTTCCTCGTTTAATGAAGTTCCGTCGTCGTTCCAAAGTGGCACATCTTCACGAATAGAAATCTCATCTATCAAAGAAAGTGAATGTTTAGCGGCAGCGTCTGCATACACAATAGCCTCGATAAGGGAGTTTGATGCCAAACGGTTTGCTCCGTGAAGCCCTGTGCAAGAACATTCGCCTGCGGCGTAAAGGTTTTTAATAGATGTACAACCATTTGTATCTACCAAAATACCACCACATAGGTAGTGAGCAGCTGGCACAACAGGAATGTAATCTTTTGTAATATCAATACCCAATGACAAACATTTTTCGTAAATCATAGGGAAGTGTTTCTTTGTTTCTTCGGCATCTTTGTGGGTAACGTCTAGGTAAACGTAGTCACAACCTGCCAATTTCATCTCGGTGTCTATGCTTCTAGCCACAATGTCGCGAGGAGCAAGTGAACCACGAGAGTCGTATTTGTGCATAAATTCTTTGCCCTTAATGGTTCTAAGTACAGCACCATAACCACGCATAGCCTCAGTGATAAGGAACGAAGGTTTTTGTCCTGGGTTATAAAGTGAGGTAGGGTGAAATTGAACAAATTCCATATCTTTTACAAGACCTTTGGCACGATAAACCATAGAAATACCGTCGCCAGTGGCAATAGAAGGGTTGGTAGTGGTTTGATAAATTTGACCAATACCGCCGGTTGCCATCATAGTCATTTTAGATAGGAAAGTATGCACGCGGCGAGTGCGAGGATTTAGCACATACACACCATAACAAGTAATATTTGGAGTAGTGTGTTTTACAAGTTGTCCTAAATGGTGTTGAGTAATAATTTCTATTGCAAAATAGTTCTCAAACACTTCTATATTTGGATGTTTTTTGATTCTTTTGATAAGTGAAGACTGAATTTCTGCACCTGTGCTGTCTTTGTGGTGAAGGATACGAAATTCTGAGTGACCGCCCTCTTTGTGTAGGTCGAAGTTTCCTTCTGCATCTTTGTCAAAATCCACACCCCAGTTTACAAGAGCATCAATTTCTTTTGGTGCATTTTCTACTACCATACGCACCACTTCCTCGTTGCATATGCCATCGCCCGCAATAAGAGTGTCCGATATATGTTTCTCAAAATTGTCGGTCTCATTGGTTACAGAAGCGATACCGCCCTGGGCGTAATGAGTGTTAGATTCTTCCAATTTGTTTTTACAAAGTATGGCAACCTTACCTTTATGTGCCACTTTAAGGGCGAAACTCATACCTGCTATTCCGCTCCCAACAACGATGAAATCAAACTTGCGTACCATAGCTTATGGATTTAAACATTACACAAAATTAAAGATTTTCATTTAAAAATGTGCATGATTAGCAAATTATTTCCTTTAATGTGAGAATTTTATGTAATTATGTCTAACTTTGTAATAAAATAGAAACAAAATGGAAAATATATACGAAAAGTTTTTGGAGTCTACCGCAGTGAGTATCGATAGCAGAAATTGCCCAGAAGGCGCTATGTTTATAGGCATTAAAGGTGCAAATTTCGATGGCAACTTGTTTGTAGAAAAGGCTCTTGAGCAAGGTTGCAAATATGCAATCACCGACAATCCAGAAATTGGCGTGGGCAACCCAAACATTATTCACGTGGCAGATTCGCTTAAAACTCTGCAAGATTTGGCTGCGTATCACCGCATGAAATTTAATATTCCTGTTATCGCTATTACAGGTACCAACGGTAAAACCACTTCAAAAGAACTTATTTCTACTGTTTTAAGCAAAGAATATAACACACTTTTCACTCTAGGCAACCTAAACAACCATATTGGTGTGCCTCTTACATTGCTTCGCCTAAACAGAGGTCATAATATTGCTGTGATAGAAATGGGTGCAAACCACCCAAAGGAAATAGAGTTTCTTTGCAATATCGCTCGCCCAAATTTTGGTATTATTACCAATGTGGGCAAGGCTCACTTAGAAGGTTTTGGTAGTTTCGAAGGAGTGAAGAAAACCAAAGGCGAACTTTATGAGTTTATCCGTGGTGTGGAAGGTAAAATCTTCCTTCATGCCGACAATCCACACCTAATGGAAATGGCAGGTGATATAGAATGTATTAAATATGGTGAGGCAGACGAAAACTTCGTATCTGGAAATATTGTGTCTTGTACACCTTATATTAATGTAGATCTTCGCCTAAACGGCAATGCCTCTGGTGAAAAACAATCATACTCAGTGGCAACTCAGCTTATTGGAGACTACAATCTTTCAAATATTCTTTCAGCTGCTTGTATTGGTAGATACTTTGGCGTGATGGATGAAGATATAGTGGCTGCGCTTCGCGAATATACCCCAAACAACAACCGCTCTCAATGCACTAAAACCGAGAGCAACACTCTTATAGTGGATGCCTACAACGCCAACCCAACTAGTATGGATGCTGCGATTAAGAACTTCTCAAAAATAGAAACTTCAGATAAAAAGGTGTTGATTCTTGGAGATATGAAGGAGTTAGGCGAGGAAAGTGAAGCGGAACACATCAAGGTGCTAAACCAAATCAAATCTCTTAGCTTCACAGAATGCTACTTCGTAGGAAGTGAGTTTGCCAAAGTTGCTCCATTGCTTGGCTTTACCCAATGCTTCTCTGATGTAGATTTGCTGTCAGAGTACTTGCAGTCTAATCAAATCTCAAATTCCACAATCCTAATAAAAGGTTCCAACTCAACAAAACTCACAAAAATTGTTCCAAGTTTATAAACTCAACTTAATACAAATAATAATGCAGACTCGTTTGAGCCTGCATTAATTGTTTATTCATAATACTCTTTAAATTGCTCTAGCATGCTATAATCTTTCTTAAAGATAGGGAGTAGTGTAGAATCAATAGTGAGAGTATCAATATTAATAGTACTAAGGTAGTCATCATTAATAGGAGTTTTTCTTATTTTATTAAGATAAAACTCATCATTTTCAGATAAACTTTCTTGATATTTTAAACAATAAGAGCATGTGTCATCTAGTATAAAGATGCACTCTTTGTAAAACTCAATATGGTGATAAGTTCCAATGTTACCACCTGGTAATATCTTCATCTTAGTGTTTTTTAGAAAATGAATAGAAGCAGTATCGTTAGGTAATACTGAGACTATTTTAGTCCCTAAATCTGTTTCTTGAGTGCAAATTAGATGTTTTTCTAATTTATTCTCATATATAGTACAAACGTCATGGATTAGATTTACCTCATGGGAACATGCCGTTAGAAATATTATACTTATGATAGAAATTATTATATTTTTATTCATATTCTTTGATTATATTTTTTATTTTATTAAATAATTTATTACTAGCATACCATAATCTTTTTTGAAGATAGGGAGTAGTGTAGAGTAAAAAAAACCCGAAAGTTAGTCCAAAACTTTCGGGGGTTATATTATAGAATTGTCTTGTTTAGTCTATCTACAGAAGTGTTTTTGATAACATAGAGTATATCCCAACATAATCTCGTGAGTACCGTAGTTTTGAGTAACAAGGTTATTCAAATCTAAGCTAAATGCGTAACCAATTTGGAAGTTTTTGATATTGAAACCGCACATTGGCATAAGTTGCATAGATTGGATATTGTTTGGATTCCAGCTATGACGATAAGATGCCTGTACCCAGTATCCCCAGTAATCTTTTTCTACTTCGTGACCAAATTTTAAGTTAAGGTCCATGCCAAACCAACCATATTGGTTAAATTTAATCATAGCCATTGGTTCTAGATATTTATCTTTTCTAGCTCCTAGGTCGAATGTGTAACCACCAAATACATAACCACTTAGTGGAGCAGGTATTTCTTTGTCGCCATAGATATCTGCTTTGTATGGGATAAGGTTGGTTAAAGACACACCTACGAAGCCACCATAGTCTTTATAGTAGATACCGAAGTTCATATTTGGAGCCCAACCATTGGTATTGGCAAACGCATCGTCGGTAAGAGCGTCAGACACTAGTGGGTCAAACAATTCGTTGTTGATATAGAAATAGTTTATCTTAAATGATACACCAAATGAAAGTTGGCGGTCGTATGATTTTTTCTTTGAGAACTGACGTCCGTTGCTAAGTGGAATATGATACGCAAATGTAACTTGACCACCTGCGCGGTTTGAATAACCGTTGCGGTCGTGGAAAATATACGCACCTATACCTACATTGTCCCAAACACGTGTTTTGAAAGACGCAAGTTGAGTCATAGGGAAATCTTTCATACCCACCCATTGCATTCTATTTGTAAGCATAAAATGCGAACATGGTTCTGCACCTGCTAGGGCAGGGTTCACTAAGTAGTAGTTATAGTGGTATTGGTTATAGATAAGTTCTTCTTGCGCGAATAACTTTGTCATCCCCAAAAACACAGCTAATATAACGACAGCTAATTTTTTCATAGTGCAAATATAAGGTTTTTTATTTAATTCAGTATGTTTTATCACGGTTTAGTTAGCGTTTTAGTGTAAAGTGACCAGTGTATTGTTTTCTAATCTCTTCTACTGTGATTAAATACCAATAGTCATCACTTGGCATAGGGTGTCCATTGTATATACCATCCCAACCTTTAAATTCGTCGCCAGTAACATCAGATTTTCCTGTAGAGCTAAAGCTACCAACTCGTTGAACAAATAGGCGTTTGCCATAACGGTCAAAAATTTCTACAATGTAAGAATCATAAGTATTAAGGTTTTTCACTGTCCATTCCTCATGATTGTTATCACCATTTGGTGTAAAGTATTTATCAGGTATAATCTCTATAGGATCAATTTTAAATGCTAATGTATCTTTACATCCATATCCATCTTTTAAATATAGAAGATTCCAGCCTATAGATACTTTATTAATTATTTCTTCTGGTCCATCAAAATTTACATTATCTAATGAATATGTAAATGGTTCCTCTCCATCTGCTATGATAGTAATATTTCTTTCTCCATTATCTTCTGTCTGAACATCTACACTATTAATAGTAGGTAGTGGGTTCACGGTAAGTTTGATATTTTCAACAAGTGTAAAACAAACACCGTCCACCACTTTTAGAGAATATGTTTTACTTCCTGTTGGTTTATTTACACTTGTAGTTGCCTTATCTGGATTAGAAAGGAAGTCTGTAGGTGTCCATTGGTAAGAATCATAATTTACATTACTTGCTGTAAATGATGTGCTTTCACCTAAACATATAGTCTTGTCTTCTACTGTTACAATAGGTTTTTTATCAACATAAATTGTAATTTCTGCTTCGCCGCCACAGGTCACTGCACCTGCTTCTGCCACAATTACAGCTTTGAATTTGGTTTCTTCAGTCAATCCTGTAAGTGTATAGTTCTTATCATTACCATCTGCAGCTTCATCTTTTACATCATTTACGTACCATTCAAATAATTCGCCCGGTTTTAATTCATATCCAGCAGTAACAGTTACTGTGTTTGGAGTACTTTCTGTACCTTCACAAATATGATATTCTATCTCTTTGTCAGATTCTTTAATATCTGTTGCGTTAGAAGTTAGACTGAATTGGTTTACTGCAGATATATTGTATGTTTCTTTAAAATCCTTATAACATGAACCTGTTCCCAATATTACTTCGTATTTCACACTAGTTGCTGTAGCTGCCACATTTGTATCTGTGTGTGTATAAGTGGTAGATCCTGCAGTTAAGGTCTCGCTTTTAATTTCTGTACCATCTCGTTTGATAGTAAGAGCTGTACTTCCAGAAATATTAGTTAGGTTGATTACGATTCCTGTTGTTGATAATTGAGAGTTACAAGGAACACTTATAGAGCAATCAAAGTTTGGATTGTCTGCAATATTATATGTAAGTTCTTTTGCAACACTAGGACATGCAGCTGTAGTTTTAGATTCTACATAAAGTTTAATAGTACCAGAGCCTGCTTCTGAAGGTATGGAATAGAAGTTTTCATCTCCAGATTTAAGTGGAGTAGCGTCTTCTGTTCCATCTGTTTTTACATTTTTCCAAGTATAGGTGTAATCTGTAGCAGGAGATGCTACTGGATTTACTTTTGTCACATAGAATGTACGACCTGCTGGATCTTTACTAATTTCACTTAAGCAACCTTCAATTTCTTCTGGAGAAACTGTTACTTCAATAGTTTTTTTAATTTCTACTTTAACGCTAGCTTCGCTACTAGCTTCGTATGTTGTAATAGCAGTAGGTTTTTGTGTGAATGTTGCGTTGTAAATGTCTGCAACATCTGCAGAAGAAGGTAAATCTACAATTGTTTCTGCATCAGTTAATGGAGTAGTAGAGTTTCCTTTGTACCATTTAATTTCACCATGTTTTGCTATTTCAGTTTTCTTTTCAGCTACAGTTTTATTAGACAAGTCGATTTTTGTGCCATCTTTTGTGCCATCAACTAGTGTAATAGCAGTAATACGAGTATATAGGTCTAATTTTCCATCTGTTGTAGGACATTCTTTATAGTCCTTAAGAGTAGGAGCAATACTTTTATTCTTACATGAAATGGTTAGTAGTGCGTAGTCGTCTGTCTTTATTGTTTTTCCATATGCTACGCTACAACCAGTTGGGGTCTTGCCGCTAGCGACATCATTGGCAACTTGTTCGTCAGATGCTACAATTGCACGATAATAAGTTTCACCTTGATCTTTTTTTACTAAAACCTCAGTAAATTCACCAACAGCAGTAAATTTTTTAGCGTTTATGGTATTACCATCTTTATCCTTCACGTTAGTCCAGCTTTTGTCATCTGATAAATTACTGCCTTCTTTAGCTTCTTGTAGTACGAACCATGTATCGTCCATGTAAGATGAATAGTTGTCTAATGCGTTACCTGCATACAATGAAATGGTTTGGTCAGCATTGTCACACACTTCCAGAGTATTAGTTTTTAAAGCATTGTCAGCATAAACCATTACCCTTGGCTTACAAACTTTAAACTCGATATCATCAATACCTAAGTCGTTACCTACTACTTCTCCACTTGTTTTATCCAAAATAATATCTGCATTTGCAACGTTGTTGCTTATAGAAATTCTAAAGTATTCGTAATTGCCAGAGTAGAAATTTAGTCTTGCTAGTTGCCATCCAGAATTTGCACCCAAATTTCCTGATTCATATGATTTAATATGATCACCATTTTTTGAAGAATTGTTAAAATCAGCGAATGAAGAATAACCATAAACAGATAATTTGACATTTACTGGTGTTTTTTCTTCGTTACATACATTGGCAATGCGAGCAGTGAATTCGTAATTTGTTTTTGGGCAAAACTGTTTATTTATACGATAGATAAACATCTCTTCTCGTACAACATCGCAGTTGATAAATAGGAATTTATCGGTAGAGGTGCCGGTTTTGTCATCTGGTACGTATGCAAATGTTTCTGGATTTTTCCACCATTGACCAGCTTCTGATGTACCATGTACAATAGCATATTCGTTTTTACCAAGGTTTCCACTTCCAGAGAAGTGAGAATATGAACTACTAGAATATGCTCCTGGGTTAATTTGAGATAATGTAGGATTTTTTTTACTAGTATTAAAATTCTCGCTAAATGCTGTTTCGGTTTCCGCTGTTAGAGAGCAACAAAGTTTTGTGGTGTATGGGAAAGTAAGGCTTCCGGCTGTGATTGTGCCTTTTTCTTCGGTAGGAGCATAAATGATGCTTTGACCTCTACCGATCTCTTTGGTGCCGTCTTTCCAAATAATACTATTGCCACCACTTATGCCAGCGGCAGTAAAAGTAGTTTCTTCACCTTTACAAATGTCTTTGCCATTTGAAGAAATAATTTGTTGGTCAATATAGCATTTAATTTTAATTTCTTCTATAACAAATGTTTCGCCGTTATTGTCTAAGTCAATTCTAAATTTAGCTGTAGTACCATTAGCGTATGTAGTTATGAGTTTTGTGCCACTACCATGGTAATCATAACCCATAGAATAGTCCCAGTCTCCATTAGATTTAACTGGCACAATTCTATATTTTGCATTAGTGCTTCTGCCTAATATCAATGTTATTTCACATTTGTTAGAAGGAGCAGATGAAGAAACCCCTGAGAATGAATATGTAATTTTACCTTCACCTTTTTCTGTAGTAATTTTTAAACCAGCGCTACTGATTGTGTATTTACAACTTGTCATTGTAGATTCTGCTGTAGGGTTTAGTATCTGAACATCTGTTAACGAAGTGGCTCCATTAACCTTAAAGTTTGTATGACCTGCGGGATTCATTTCGACTGCTGCACCCCACACTTGTGCAGAAGTAAGTAATAAGAATAGTGTTAAGAGAATAGTTGATGCTCTTTTTATCATAGTTTTTAGTTTAAGGTTTACAAAATAGGTTTTCAAACGTTGGCAGTAAACGCCAATATTCGCGCAAAATTACTACTTTTTTTGCAAATAATAACAATATTATCACCTAATTAACAGAAAAACAGCCTAAAATATTGTGTTTTCCTTTGTTTTTCTTTAAAAAAGTTATGAAATTATATAAAAAAGTGATTTGCAGCGTGTTTGCAGCAAAGGGGGGGTGGTAAAGAGATATCAATAGAAAAACTGCGCTTTGTTGAAAAAATAAATAGGCAAAATGTTAATTCTACATTTTAATTTAGTATCTTTGAACTTTTGAGTAATAAAACTAACGTATAAAAAATAAACGACTGATGTCTAAACAGATAGATACCCCAATGATGAGGCATTTCTTCGAAATGAAGAACCAAAATCCAGATGCAATTTTGCTTTATCGTTGTGGAGACTTTTATGAAACCTATTGCGACGATGCACTTTTAGCGTCGCAGGTGCTAGGCATAACACTTACCCAACGCGGGAAGGGTACCGAAAATGCCATTTATATGGCTGGTTTCCCATTTCATGCTCTGGATAATTACTTGCCAAAACTGGTACGTGCTGGTTATCGTGTGGCTATCTGTGATCAGCTTGAGGACCCTAAACTTTCTAAAACTAAACTAGTGAAACGTGGCATCACCGAGCTTGTTACTCCGGGGGTGTCTTACAACGACAATCTTCTAGATTTTAAACAAAATACTTTTCTTGCTGCAGTGCACTTCAATAAAACAAGTGTGGGTGTGGCATTTTTAGATATTTCTACTGGCGAATTCTTGGCAGGGCAAGGTACTGCGGAGTATGTGTCAAAACTTCTTAGCAGTTTTGCTCCTAAGGAAATACTTTTTGAGCGTGGCAAAAACGAGAGTTTCTACAAACTATACGATGGCAAAACATCTACTTTCACCATGGAAGACTGGGTGTTTTCGCTAGATTCTGCTCAAAAACGTCTGCTTAAACAGTTTGAAGTTTCTACCCTTAAGGGCTTTGGTATTAACGAATTAAACGATGCTATTGTGGCGGCGGGTGCTGTGCTTTTCTATCTAGACCAAACACAACACTTCCAAACAAGTCATATTACACAAATTTCTCGTATTCACTCAGAAAACTTTGTTTGGCTCGACAAGTTTACTATTCGCAATCTAGAGCTTTTCTCTACTGGATATGGCGATGGAAAGTCTTTGGTGGATGTGCTAGACGATACTCGCACTGCTATGGGTGCTCGTCTTCTTCGCCGCTTCGTGGCGTTCCCACTTAAAGATGTGGAAGCTATAAACGCACGTTTAAATGTAGTGGATTCTTTCTTTAGAGAACCTGAAATTAAGGAAAACATTCTTTCTTTGCTTTCTGATGTGGGCGACTTGGAACGTTTGGTTTCTAAAATAGCAGTTTTGAGGGTAAATCCACGCGAGGTGGTGCAGCTTAAAGTGGCACTTAATGCAATAGAACAAATTCAAAGTCTGCTTATTTCGTCTTCTTCAGAAGAACTTATTAAACTTGGCGAAGAACTTGCTTCGCTCACCGAAATAAAAGAAAAAATTCATTCTTGGGTGGAGATAGACCCTCCTGTGGCTGTGAACCGTGGCAGAGTGATACGTGAGGGTGTGGATGCAGAGCTTGATGAATATCGTTCATTAGCGTTTTCTGGCAAGGATTACTTGCTAAAAATGCAACAACGTGAAATAGAAAATACTGGTATTTCTAGCCTTAAGATAGGTTACAACAACGTGTTTGGTTACTACATTGAGGTGAGAAATATGCACAAAGATAATGTGCCAGCGGAGTGGATTAGAAAACAAACTCTTGCTAACGCAGAACGTTTTATTACTCCAGAACTTAAGGAATACGAAGACAAGATTTTGGGTGCAGAGGAAAGAATTCTTTCTATCGAAACTCGCCTTTATATGTCTCTTGTAGAGGAACTTGGAGGTTATATCCGACCTCTTCAAAAAAATGCAGAGATACTTAGTAAGTTAGACGTGCTTTCAAACTTTGCTTCCATTTCTGCTCGTTATGGCTACAATCGTCCTGCAGTGGAAGATAGCGATGTGCTTGATATTAAAGAAGGACGTCACCCAGTGATTGAACGTCAACTGCCTGTGGGTGAACAATATATCGCCAACGATTTGTATTTAGACACACAGCAGCAACAAATTATAATGATTACTGGTCCAAATATGGCTGGTAAGTCTGCGCTGCTTCGCCAAACTGCACTTATAGTGCTTATGGCACAGATAGGTTGTTATGTGCCTGCTGCTTCTGCAAAAGTGGGTATGGTGGACAAAATCTTTACCCGTGTGGGTGCTGGCGACAATATTTCTATGGGTGAAAGTACCTTTATGGTGGAAATGAACGAGGCTGCAAGTATTCTAAATAATATGACAAATCGTAGTTTGGTGCTGTTTGACGAGCTTGGTCGTGGTACTAGCACATACGACGGCATCTCTATTGCGTGGTCTATAGTGGAATACATTCACGAACACCCATCGGCTTCTGCTCGTACACTGTTTGCTACTCACTATCACGAGTTAAACGAGATGAAAAACAGTTTCTCTCGCATTAGAAACTTCAATGTGTCTGTGCAAGAGGTAAACGGCAAAGTTATTTTCCTTCGAAAACTTACCCCTGGCGGTAGCGAACACAGTTTTGGTATTCACGTGGCAAAACTTGCTGGCATGCCAAAGAGCGTGGTGGAGCGTGCAAACAAGGTTTTGGCAGACCTAGAGGGCGAAAGTACACACAAAACAGTATCTAAAAAACTAGATAATATAGCAGAAACACGTTCTGGTTATCAACTTAGTCTGTTCCAGCTAGACGACCCTGTGCTTAGCCAAGTGCGTGACGAAATTTTAAGAGTGGATATAAACGCTCTTACCCCTATTGATGCATTAAACAAACTAAACGAAATAAAGAAAATTATAACAGGTAAAAGCAAATGAAAAAGACAGTATTCTTAACAGGTGCCACTGGCAATATGGGGGCAGCAGGTTTAGCAGAACTTCTTAAAAAGAAAGACCTATATAATATAGTGTTGCTTGCTCGTCCTAGCAAGGCTAACAAAGAAAAGTTGGCTTATCTTGAGGGTGAGGAAGCGGTAAAAATAGTTTGGGGCGACCTTTTAAACTACGACGACATTTTAAAATGTGTAACTGGTGCAGACATAGTGCTCCACGTGGGTGGTATGGTATCGCCACAAGCAGACTACTTCCCAAAACGTACTATTAAAACCAATACCGAGGCTGCCAAAAACATTGTAAAAGCTGTGCTTGCTCAGCCAAACAAAGACGAAATCAAGGTAGTTTACATTGGTACAGTGGCTCAAACTTCAGACCGCAACGAGCCTATTCACTGGGGACGTACTGGTGACCCTATCTGCATAAGTGTGTATGACCACTATGCAATATCTAAAACAGAAGCAGAAAAAATTATTGTTGAGTCTGGTATTAAAAACTGGGTGAGCCTTCGCCAAAGTGGTATCCTTTATGGTGCTATTCTTAAGAACTTCGACCCAATTATGTTCCACGTACCACTTCGTGGTATGCTAGAATGGGCCACAGTGGAAGACTCTGGTCGCCTACTTGCAAATGTGTGCGCCGACGACGTGCCTGCAGAATTCTGGTGCAACTTCTACAATATTGGTTCTGGTAAAGAATATCGTCTTACAAACTATGAGTTTGAATGTTATCTGCTTGATACTATTTCTTGCCCTCGTCCAGAAAAAATCTTTGAACCATATTGGTTTGTTACTCGCAACTTCCATGGTCAATGGTATTTAGACTCAGACAAACTAGAAGAATATCTTCACTTCCGTGCCAACATTCCAGTGGCTGAATACTTCAAAAACTATCTTGGCAAACAAGTGCCTTGGTACTATCATTTAGCTAAAATCTGCCCTCCAATCTTCATTAAATGGGCTATGTATTTCATGGCTAATAAGAAGTTCTGGGGTACACAATATTGGATTAAAAATAATATTCAGGAGCGTATTGCAGCATATTATGGTAGTAAAGAAAAATGGGCAGCGATACCTCGCAAATGGAAAGATATGGACCTTTCTCGCCCTACAGACGAGGCTGTTCATATCAACCACGGCTACGACGAGTCTAAACCACGCGCAGAGTGGACTATAGAGGATATGCGTCAGGCTGCTGCATTCCGTGGTGGTAAATGCTTATCTGAAACTATGGTAAAAGGTGATTTCAGAACTCCACTTCGTTGGCAATGTGCCGATGGTCATGAGTTTGAAATGTCGCCTGTATTAGTGCTTCAAGGTGGTCACTGGTGCCCAGATTGTACTCCAATGCCATGGCGCTACAATCACATCGCAAAAGTAAATCCTTTCTTCTCGCAAGTGTGGGCGCCGCTGCATGATGCGAACGAAACAGAGGAATATACAGCAGAGATTTATCGAGATTTTCCACAATAAAAAAATGCAGACCGTGTGGTCTGCATTTTTGTTTTTATAAGAGGTTGATATTACAATCCGAAGGTAGATTTTATGTCGGCAACGCGGTCTAGTTTTTCCCATGTGAAAAGTTCTACTTCTTTGGTGATAACTGCACCGTCTGATGTGGTGAAGGTTTTTGTTACCACTTCTGGAGTTCTACCAAGGTGACCATAAGAAGCTGTTTCTTCATACATTGGGTTTCTAAGTTTCAAATTGTCTTCTATTGCTTTTGGACGTAGGTCGAATAGTTTAGAAATTTGTTGTGCTATTTCGCCGTCGGTCATATTTACTTTTGCAGTGCCGTATGTGTTTACATAAAGGTTCATTGGCTCTGCCACACCAATAGCGTATGCTACTTGTACTAGTACTTCGTCAGCAAGACCTGCTGCCACCATATTTTTAGCAATGTGACGTGCTGCGTATGCTGCAGA
>CALDPN010000141.1 GCA_937911235.1 uncultured Bacteroidales bacterium | reverse complement strand
CCAATCGGGATTTTTAATGTGGGCGGTGCGCATTGCGGAGCAATGCAGACCACTAGCATTACATATTCCACTCAATACAACCCAAAAATACACTAGTGGTCTAAGTCGCCTTCCCAGCGACTGCACCGCCCACATTAAAAATCCCCTTGAAATATCATAGAAATTACAATATTAACGTAACAACATATTAAAATAATTAATATCTTTGTGACATTGTACGTTATGTACGCAAATCATATTTTGCTCAATCGCTCTCGAATCACCACCTCGAACTAGATACGAGCAAAAGAATACACTATTGAGTTTGTGCCTAATAGGGCGCAGACTTAGTCATTGTGTATTCGGCTTGTGGTGAGCCTGAGAGCGTTGACGAAAGTCTGCGCTTTTTTTGTGCAGTTTTCGCAACCTTAAAACTGGCAATATTGCAAAAAAATAACTTAAAATTAAAGTATTATGAAAAAAGTAATTTTATTTTTATTCTGTTTTATAGTTGTTAAACCTATATATGCAGAATATATCTCTAATGGTATCATATGGGTATCTGAGAATGACTTATATGCTACTACTAAAGATAATGCCACAATGTTTCTATGCGAGGAAGACATACATAAATATACAAGTTCTAAAAAAAGAGAAGTAAAGCCATATATTACATATACACAAAAAAAATTACGTAAATCTACAAACATAAAAGTAATGGGATTGACAAATTCAAAAAGGTCAATAGAATATGATACTTATGTTGTAATATATAAGGAGAAAATGTACTACCTTCCAAATAAATTTGTATTGGATAATTCGTACTTAGACTCTATAAATAGTAAATTAATAGAAGAACATAATGCTTTGAAGATTGAAATAAGTCAACTTAATTTTAAAATTGACTCATTAATAAATTCGTACAAATTAACATGTAAAGACTCTATTTTATTTTTTAATGAACTTGAGAAAAATCTACAATATAAGATAGATTCTGTTAAGATTAATAGTTTTAATGATTGGTATACTAATCTTCCACAGAGAACTAAATATATATACGATAACGTAATATCAAACCTTGAGGTTTCATTAAAGGAACCCAACAGCGCAGGAGGATGTGATTTGTATGTATATTATACAAATAAATCCACAAAGACAATTAAATATTTTAGATTTTTTGCTCTTTTCTATAACAGAGTTAATGACCTTGTCAGATGCGATGTGAGAAAAGACTTCTCAATAAGCGGAAAAGAAACTGGACCTATAGAAACAATGAAAAATGGGGGTGGTAAATGGGAGTGTGTTATTTACAATCAATCTGCTTCAAAGGCAGAATTGAATAGTATAGATATTGATTATATGGATGGTTCAACTGAATCTATAAAATCTTCAGATATAAATCTTCTTTTAGAAGAACCTGATTTATATCGCATAACTTATGAACTAAATACACAAAAATCTTCAACTTCTAAGAAAATAGAAATATGGTCAAAAAGATTAGAGAATTTAGAAAAAAATAATTTTTCAAGAGACTATATAAATGACGACCCAGAGCATATTAACATATTAAACAAATTGAAAGCATTTAAAACAAAACGAAAATCTACTGAAAGTACTTTAAAATGGTTTGAATATTATAATTTACTAGGAGATGACTCTGTCAATCCTCTTCTTTTCTAAGGACTAAATATAAATATCCCCATAACCGAATTTTGATAGGATATTTCTATATTCATCAGCAAAGGACACCTTTTTATGGTGTTCTTTTTGATTTTTGATGTATTGGAAGACATTATCAATATGAGATTTTGTATATGAGAAAGCACCATAGCCTTCTTGCCACGAGAAATCCTTATTGAAATTATTCTTAATAAATTTAGAAGAGAATTGTTTGATGCAAAGCATTAGTTTGGCAGGCGATTCTGAGTTATCCATTGAGACGAATATATGAATATGGTCTTTCGTGCCGTTTATTATTAATGTTTTGTTTTTGCGGTTATCAATAGATGTTGTTATGTATTGATATAGCCTTTGCTCCCATTCTGGTTTTATTAGGGGCATTCTATTTTTAACGGAAATAATGAAATGAACGTAAATTTGACTATAGGTGTTTGCCATATTGATTAAGAATTTATGGTTAATAATTAATTTTATGCAAATGTAATGTTTTTATTTTATTTGGGCAAGACCCACACCCTACGGGCGTGGTATGTGTGGGGTTAATATTCCCAAACACAGGCGTTATCGCTGCGCTCAACACCTGCCTACAATCAAAGGTAACCCCCGATGGGGGTTAAGGGGTGGTGGGTGGGGTTATTATCGCTACAACACAGGCGTTATCGCTACGCTCAACACCTGCCTACAATTATTGTGCAAACGAGAGGAGAACCAAGCTTGCTTGTGTTATCCCGAGTGCAGCCAATAATCATTAAAAATAACAATAGAAAAACCCGCGATGCGGGTTTAATCATCCTCCAGTATCGGGGTACTAAATTATCTGTATTATTTCCTTCTACTTAGTAGATACTCAATATACAACTCCAATGATTCTTTGATTGGGGAGGTTGGGAAGTCTTCTAGGATTTTTTGGGCTTTGGTGTAGTAGCGGTTCAACAACATATTTGCGTATTCAATACCACCATTTTCTGCAACTATTTTTACTAGTTCTTCTACATTCTTTTCATCAATACACTCAGAAATGTATTTCTTTTCTTCTTCTGAGGCATGATTGTAAACATAAAGAAGTGGAAGGGTTACTTTGCCTTCTTGTATGTCGTTGCCGAAAGGCTTGCCTGTATTGTTGTTTGGCTCAAAATCGAAAATATCGTCTTTAATTTGGAAACAGATTCCTATGTTTTCGCCTAGGCGGGTAAGGCGCTCTATGTTTTCTGCGTTAGCATTTTCTACTGAAAGCGCTCCCAAACGAGATGACGCAGAGAAAAGTGCAGCAGTTTTTTTCTTGATAATAGCGAAATAATTTTCTTCTTTGAAACTATGGTTTCTGCTTTCTGAAAGTTGAAAAAGTTCACCGTCGATAAGTGTTCTACCTAGGGTAGCAATTGTACCCACCACATCTACTGTTTGTGTGCTTACGGCTTCGCAAAGAGCGGTAGAAAGAAAGAAGTCACCTCCCAAAACTGCAGCTTTGTTTTTAAACTCAGCCATTACAGAAGGAAGCCCACGGCGCTCGGTAGAGTTATCTACCACGTCGTCGTGAATAAGGCTAGCTACATGAAGAAGCTCAAGAGCCACGGCAGACTTAATAGTCTTTTCGGTGATGCCACCAGAGAGTTTTGCAGAAAGCAGCACCAAAATAGGACGCATCATTTTACCAGAAGACTTGGTAACATGTGCCACAATCTCTTGAAGCAGTGGATTCTCACTTTGAAGAGATTGTATATATGCTTTCTTAAAATTATTTAGTTCTTCTGCTATAGCAGAAGATATTTTTTCTAATGTGGTCATCTTATTCGCTCTTATTTAGTACACAAAAATAATAAAAATTTTAGTTATATTTGCAATATGAAAAGAATATGCGCTATCACAATGGCCCGTAATGATGCATTTTTCCTTAAAAAATGGATTTCATATTACGGGAAAGAACTAGGAGAGGAAAATCTTTACGTGTTTTTAGACGGTGAAGATCAGTCTTTGCCATACGATACTGGCAAGGTAAATGTAGTAATACGTAAACGTGTGTCGCAAGAAGTTACCGTGGCAGACCGCACACGTATTGGCTTCTTGAATGAGCAAGCACATAAACTTCTTGAACGCTACGACCTAGTAATTGGTGGTGATGCCGACGAACTACTAGTGGTGGACCCTAAAGTAGGTAAAACATTGGTAGAATACCTAAGCACTGCAAAATGCAAACCTTGTATTTCAGGCCTAGGCATTGACGTGGGTCAACACCTAAAAGAAGAACTTCCAATCGACGACACCAAACCTTTCCTTAGCCAAAGAAAATATGCTCTTATGGACTCTCAATACACCAAACCTGTGGTGGTTTCGGAGCGTGTGCATTGGGGTGCAGGTTTTCACAGAGTGAAAGGTCGCAACTATAGAATAGACAAAAATCTGTATCTTTTCCACTTTGGTTCTGTAGACGAAGGTATTTATAAAGCTAAGTTCAACGACCAAGAACGCATTAGCGAAGGCTGGACCAAACACATGAACCAACGTTATAGAACTATTCGTTTGGTTACTATTAAAAAAGCGTTAGACGGAGATAAATTCCTTCCTGTGGCACGCTTTTTACAAACTCTTATTCGTCACCCATTTATGTGTACACGTCCGTATATGTATTTTTGGAAGATGATAATAAGAATTCCTGAAAGATTTTCGGCTACAGTATAATATATGAAGCTTGTTTTTGTTATAAAGGCACTAGACAATATTGGAGGCACAGAACGTGTTACTATTCAAATAGCCAATAGCCTAAGTATGCGCTCACACCAGGTGCATATAGTGTCTTTAGTGGGCAACAACAAGCCTTTTTTTGAAGTTTTACCCGAGGTAAAATTACATTATATACACCAAGGAGCAGACAATAGTATTTTCCCTTATCGCGACTTAAGACGTCATTATAGACTAAAAAACTGCTTTAAAAGTATAGAGCCAGATTTTATAATAGTGGTGGATGCGTCTCGTGCCACATTTAAAATACCTGCTTGCAAGCCATATAAAACTATTTATTGGGAGCATTTCAACTCCCTAATGCGCTCAAAACCTATGCAGACACTCTCTCGCAAATTGGTAGCAAAATATGGCAACTGGGTGGTAACTCTAACCCAAGCAGACGCACTTTCTTACAAGCAAAAATTTGGTACCGAAAAGGTAAGTTGCATACACAACCCTATCACTATAAACTTGCCAGAGTACACCCCGCCTACCAAGCACACAGCCGTGGCAGTAGGTCGCTTTACAGGGCAAAAAGGCTTCGATCTTTTAATAGAGGCATGGAGCAAAGTGAAGGATAAAAAAGACTGGAAACTAGTAATTGCAGGCAAAGGCAAACAAACCAAGCTATTGCAATCGCTAATAAACAAATATAATTTAGCACAAACAGTAGAGCTCATTCCACCTACAAATAATATTCAAGCACTGTTTAAAGAAAGTGGAATGTATGTGATGTCTTCACGCTTCGAGGGGCTTCCTCTTGTGTTAATAGAAGCGGCTGCAATGGGGCTTCCTGCTGTGAGTTTTGCATGCGAAACAGGTCCGGATGAAATTATTGAGCACGGCAAAACAGGCCTACTTGTGCCACCTATGCAAACAGACGCACTAGCAGATGCTATTCAAACTTGCATTTTAGACGAAGATCTTCGTATGAATTTTTCTAAAGAGGCTGCCGAATACGTGGGCAAAAAGTTTGCAGAAGATACTATTATAAACGAGTGGGAATCGCTGTTTAACAGCCTAAAAAAAGCATAATATGAAAGTAAGTGTTTTAATGCCTACATACAATCACGAAGCATATATAGCACAAGCTATAGAGAGTTTTCTTGCACAAAAAACTAGCTTCGAGATAGAACTGCTTATCAATGACGACTGCTCTACAGACAATACATACCAAATAGCACTTGGCTACGCTAAAAAGCATACACAAATAAAACTTTTTAAACAAACAGTAAACCAAGGACTGCTTAAAAACTACAAGTTTTTACTTGAAAAAGCCACAGGCGAATACCTTGCAGTGCTAGAGAGCGACGACTATTGGATAGACGAAAATAAGCTACAAAAACAGGTAGATTACATGGATGCACATAGTAATTGTCACCTGTCTTTTTCTGGCGTTTTGCACCTTAAAAATGGCAATTTCAAGCCAAATATTAATGCAGAGTATTTATTCAATACTCCAAACAAAACACCTTTCGACCATATCCTATATAGAAATATTATTTTCTCGCCTACTGTTTGTTTCAGACACAGTGCGTTTAAAGAGTATTGCAATATAGATGACTATATTGAACATAAGTTTATGACATTTGACTACCCTGTGTGGCTGTCATTACTTGCAAATGGAGACTTACATTATCTAGAAGAAAACACTGCTGTTTATCGCGTGTCTGGCACTTCTATTAGCAATAATAAAAACCTAGAGAAGAAGATAAAATTTGCAAAATCTGTAAACTTCGACATCAAACACTACATTATAAACAAATATGGTAGTGGATGTTTTTCTGCATTTGATGTGCGCCTAAGACAAGCAGTGGTGCTATCTAGATGTGCTTGGCAACTTGGTATGATAGTACACGCAGCAGGTTACTTTTTTGGTACATTATTTGGTATTGTTCACGGAAATTTAAGATAATATGAAGAAAATAGCAGCTATCACAATGGCTAGAAATGATGCCTTTTTCCTTAAAAAATGGATTTCTTATTACGGCAAGGAAATAGGCAGAGAAAATCTTTATGTCTTCCTAGACGGACTAGACCAAGAGGCTCCAGAAGGCTCAGAAGGTGTAAACATTACCAAAGTGGAGAAGATACAAGGCAAGGTGGTGGCACTAGACAGAGCACGACTTAAATTTCTTTCAGATAGAGCTGCAGAACTACTCACCGACTACGACCTAATTATTGGCTGCGACGCAGATGAATTTTTAGTAGTAGACCCAAAACTAGAAATGTCGCTTAGAGCATATCTTTCTACACTAAATATTAAAACCTCAGCCTCTGGGCTAGGACTAGATGTGGGGCAAAACTTAAACGAAGAAGGCCCTATTAGAGAAGATGAAAATTTCCTATGCCAAAGAAGTTATGCATTTGCTTCTACTCGCTACACCAAACCTGTGGTGGTGGCACAACCACTTACATGGGGCTCAGGATTTCATAGAATAAAAGGACACAACTTCCATATAGCCGAACACCTATACTTAATACACCTGGGTGGTTTCGACGACAATATGCTTATGGCTCGCTTCTCAGACAAAGACAGAATGGCTGGAGGCTGGGCAAAACATATTGAAAAACGCAGAAAAACCATAGTGGAAGTAACAGAAAGACCTGCAATAGAACTAGACAAAATATCTACAAAACTAAGACTTTTCCAAACATTTTGCCGTAAACCTTACGCATGGAACAAACCTTCTATGGCTTGGTGGAAAGTGGTAGTGAAACTTCCAGAACGCTTCAAGAATATACTTTAATTTAGAAGTTTTTTATCGCGTCCCACTTCACCAGAGTTAAGCAGAAGTAGGATAAGATAAATGTAAAAGCAGAAACCAATTGAGGTGACACCTCCGTCTATTACTTCAGTTATTAGCTGAACTAGTATAACAAGGAAGATTACATTTAGAGTAAGAGACCTTCTTGATGCCCAAATAACAGAACCCCAAAGGGCTAAAATAGCAACTAATCCTATAATGCCATATTCTTGCCAGCTTTGCATTATTTGGTTGTGAGTATGCATTCCAAATACATGTTCTTTCTTTAGATGCATTATAAGAAACCACTCCATACTGCACAACTGTTCATCGGCAAGAAGTTTTTCTTTCACCCTTAAAGCATTTGTACCGGCACCTACACCTAGCAGTGGAGATTCTTTAATTAAATCTACACCATCTTGCCAAATAAATTCCCTTGGATTGGTTCTATTAAGTACAGGAATATCTTTCTTAATAGGGCTATCTGAAAGCAAGAATAAGGCCATACCTAAGCCTAAAGTAAGCAATACTGTTATGGTTGGTATTAGATATTTCAGTTTCTTTATTGTAAAACGAAGAATAATGAAAACTAGCACTACACTAGCATTTACAATGCCTACCCTAGCCTGTGTAGAAAGTATAAGAACATAAAGGAAAACTATCATAAGGATAGAAAAAACCTTCTCTAGTTTACTCTTTGTTATGGTTATTAGTTTAGAAAACAACATCATGCCCGCACATAAGAATATATTCAATTGCATGTGCGCGCAAATATGAAGACTTCTGTAGTATGAAATTTCTACTAATTTCTTTTTTAAATCTAGCTGAAAGAAACTTTCAGGCAAATAACCATATAATACTATAAGGAAGGCTATTACCGCAAGAGGTACAGTATAAGCAAAATGCCTTACTCTAAACTTATCTGACACTCCAAGCAGTCCTATCAATCCAAATCCCAAAAACGACGTTCTGTATTCGTAAATGGTGGAAAGATAGCGAGTATCTGCCTCGAAAAAACTATATACAAAGAGTAAAACAAATTGTAAAAGAACAAGTAGTGATACTATTCTGGTTTTGTCTAGGGCGAAACCTTGCTGCCATCTTTTGCTAGCAAGATAGTCTGCCGCAAAGGAAACAAAGAAGAAAATTAGGCCATATTGAAGGAAACTAGAATAGTAGAATGGAATAGCACCAAATAAAAACAGTGTGCAAGCTATATGAAAATAGCTGCACACTGATTGTATATTTAGCTTGCTTGTAACCATTTAGGAAATACAAATTATGCGTCGATACGTGCGTATGTTGCGTTCTTTTCGATGAATTCGCGGACGTGCGAGTCGTAGCCGTCGTCCTTCACCTTTTTGCTTGTCAGGAAGATGTAAGCGATTATGCAGCTGCCGCCGATGTAACAGCCTATCATCGAAAACCACCAATAATAGGTCAGCCAGCCGACAAGAAATACGAGCATTCCAACCACCCCGCCCGCGAAAAGGACACTCTCAAGCTTTTCGCGGTTGGGTTGGGTGAAATAACGGGTTGCTGTATTTAGATCATTTTTTGCCATATAATTACTCCTTTGCCGTTTGCTTTATTATAGCATAGAAACTTTGTGTTTGGGGATTTTGGGATAAACGGTGTGTTTTATGGGACAATCGATCGATCTGTTATAATTATACCAAAAAACAGGGGAAAGTCAATAACCGCGTAGTTGAGCTCATATAACGCCGAGGTTGATATTTTGCCTTTCACTATATAAGTGTCTGAAAACGCGAAAAGGTTTGGTTTGGAGGGAATATTTTTTTGATTTTTTGAATAAATTTTATCAGCAGACAAGCAAGGAGGGAGAAAATGACGGATATTCCGAGCCAAGTTATTGCGGCTTTGCCCGAAAGGATACGGGGCGAGATAGAGTCGGTTGCCGTAGG
>CALDPN010000140.1 GCA_937911235.1 uncultured Bacteroidales bacterium | reverse complement strand
AAGTGATATTTGCTTGGATAGCTATGCATCCAGCTGGTATAGTTCCAATAAACGGTAGTGGAAATTTCGACCGCATTCGCCGTAGCATAGAGGCACTTAATATAAAAATGTCTGCCGAGCAATGGCAACGTATTCTTGTGGCATCAAGAGGAGTGAGATTACCATAAATTATTTAATGTATGAAACTAAAACTATTACTTAGGGCAGGTGTGAAATTGGTGATGGGATTTGCAAATGAAGTGAATCGTGAGAAGGAAATTTACAAACTGACACTATGGGGGAGTTTGGTGAATTTCTTGTTGTTGGTGCTTAAGTTTGTGGCGGGTTTTGTGGGCAATAGTGCGGCTATGATAGCTGACGCAGTGCACTCGCTTTCAGACTTTATCACCGATATTATTGTTATACTTTTTGTGCGAGTTTCGAGTATGCCAAAAGATGAAAACCACCATTACGGTCATGGTAAATACGAAACACTTGCTACCACAATTATAGGCATTGTTTTGTTTGCAGTAGGAGTAGGGATTTTGGTTAATGCGGTAGAAGCTATCATAGATTTCTTTCATGGAAAAGAACTAGCTGCGCCAAACATTTGGGCGCTTGGTGCTGCTGCAGTTTCAATTGTTTTTAAAGAAGCATTGTATCAATATACAGTTTACAAAGGCAAAAACCTAAATTCTAAGGCCGTAATGGCAAATTCATGGCACCACAGAAGCGATGCGCTTTCTTCTATTGGTACACTGTTGGGTATTTCTGGTGCAATGTTCTTGGGTGAAAAATGGAGAGTGCTTGATCCAATTGCAGCCTTTTTGGTGAGTATATTTATTCTTAAAGTTGCAATAGAACTTACCAAGGCGAGCCTTGAAGAACTTTTAGAAAAATCTCTTCCAAAGAAAACTCAAGAGAAAATTCTTAACATTATACATTCTTTTCCAGAGGTAAAATCTCCTCACAACCTTAGAACCAGACACATTGGTAGTAATATAGCTATTGAATTCCATATAAGAATGGATGGCAATTTATCGCTAAATGAGGTACACGAAATTACCAAACGTATGGAAAATGCTCTCAAAGCAGAATTTGGACCACTCACTCATATTGGGATACACATGGAGCCAATTAATCCTGAAAAAGAAGCAAAGAAAAAATTATTTTAATGGGTGTCTTTCTCGTTAAACTCAAATAATAATCCTCGCACTTGTCATAAGCGCGAGGATTTGTTTGTTATTGGCAATATTAAATCTCAGTTTTCAAATTCTCTATCAATCCCTCGCAGGCATCTTCTAGGAGCTCTATTACGTGATAGAAACCATCGCGACCACCGTAGTATGGGTCTGGCACGTGGTCGTCTGTGTGGCGAGTGCAATATTCTGTCATGCGATGAATTTTCTGTGTAGATTCCACATCTGGAGCACGGTCGTAAAGGTCAGATATGTTGCTGTCGTCCATACCAATTATAAGATCAAACTTCTCAAAGTCTGCAGTCTTCACCGGACGTGAAATACTATCCACATTATAACCTCTTTGGAAACCTGCTTCACGCATTCTATAATCTGCTCTTTCTCCCTCGTGATACGAAAGTATGCCCGCAGAGTCTATCATAAATTCTTTTTCCAAACCTGTCTCACGCACTTTCTTTTTCATTACAGCCTCTGCACAAGCAGATCTGCAGATATTTCCCAAACACACGAAAAGTATTTTTATCATAATAATTTTATAAATTTAGTTATACACACAAAGTTATGAAATTTCTCAGAAAATTTATTAATTTTGCTCTACGAAAAAATAATTGTTTCCATTTTGGAAAACTTTACAAGAAATTAATTTAAAAACTTTATAAACAATGAAGAACCTCCTTACCAATCGCGGTAGTGTGCGTGATTATTTAGACAAAGAAGTCTCTAACGAACTTTTAGAAGATTTGCTATCTCAAGCAGCTCAATCTTCAAACACTGGCAATATGCAAACTTATAGCGTGGTGGTTACTCGCGACGAGGAAATGAAAAAACGTCTTGCTCCACTGCATTTTAATCAACGCATGATAACAGGTGCTCCAGTGGTGCTTACTTTCTGTGCAGATTATAACTTGTTTACACGTTGGTGCAAAGAGCGCAATGCAGAGCCAGGATATGATAATTTCCTTTCTTTCTACTGTGCCACAATTGATGCAACTATCTGGGCACAAACATTTTGCGTGGCAGCAGAAGCAGCTGGTTTAGGCATTTGTTATTTAGGTACAACCACATATAACGCAGAAGAAATTGCAGAAGCACTAGGTCTTCCAGAGTTGGTTCTTCCTGTTACTACTATCACAGTAGGTTATCCTGCAAGCGAGGTAAAAATATCTGATCGTTTGCCAATAAAATCACTTATTCACAACGAAAAATATGAAGAAAAAAATATTGATGAAGCATTTTCTGCAAAAGAAGCTCTACCAGAAATGCAAACTTACGTAAAAGAAAATAACAAAGAAACTTTAGCGCAAGTGTTCACCGATATTCGTTATACTAAAAAGAATAATGAGTTTTTTGGAGAAAAACTTTTAAAAACTGTAGAAAAGAAATTCTAAAAAAGAAATTTCTCAAAGATAATTCCCCCACAACAAAAAATCCTCCCACATAGTGAGAGGATTTTTCTTATCTAGTAATCTGCTAAATTACATTTTTACAGAACGGCCAGAATTGATGGTCATTTGAAGCATTTTTTCGTTTAGTTCTGTTAGACCAAGCAGTTCTTCAACATTTTTGTGCATTCTGTAGCACCAGAAGTGGTGAGGGTCTGCAGGAATATTGATACGTTCTTCGTCGCAGTTTGCTCTTCTGTTTTCGCCGTCGATAGAAATCCAATCTTGGAATGGAAGGATTACTAGCATAGCAGGAGAGTATAAGTGACGGTTAAGGATTTTTTCGCAAATCCATGGTTCGCAATCTTCTGGAGCGCCGCCCCATTCGCCAAGTACGTGGTTGTAGTAGCGTTGGGTTAAGCCCATATCTTCTTTCCACCATCCACGGATAGGAGACATATCGTGAGTAGATGTGGTACAAACAGATAGATAAGGTACACCATCCATATAAACAAACTCTTGAGTTGGATCTTTTGGCATGCGGTCTATTTCTAGAGAAAGCATGTAAAGATTTTTCATCACGTCTGGCACACAAGCAGGAATCATACCTAAGTCTTCTGCACATACAAGCATGTCTGTAGCGCGAAGCAGAGCAGGAAGTTTTTTCATTGCTTGTTCTGCCCAGAATTGGTTGTGACGTTCGTAGAAGAAGTGATTGTAAAGTCTGTTTAGAGCGTCTTTAGCTTGCCAATCTAGTTCGCGATAAGAATATGTATCTTGGAACGCAATACGTGGGTGGAATTTACCTTTTTGTTTTTGGTCTTCGATAAATAATACTTCGCAATATAGGCTTAGAAGCTCGTTGTATAGTGCACCATTTAGTTCTAGTATGCTAGGGTTGTTTTTAGCATAGTTTTCTAATTGGCGTTGTGTTTTAAATTCTTCTTTGAAACGATATGAGCCAGCAGTAACTAGTTCTAGGTATCTGCTCATTACTTCTGGAGTTTTATCGCCAAATTTTTCGTAAAGCATGTGCTCACGGATATATGGGTTTACCATGCGGTTGTAGTCGAACCAAGTGCCGAAGCCTTTGATTTCATCTTCTGTAAATGGAAGGGCAGGGTCGAAGTAACCAAGAAGACCTTGAACGTCGCCGCCGTTCATACGCCAAATTCTAAAGAAACCAAGCACGTGGTCGATACGATAAACTTGGAAGTATGTTGCCATTTTTTGGAAACGTTTTTTCCACCATAGGTAACCGTCGCGTTCCATTTCTTCCCAGTTGTATGTAGGGAAGCCCCAGTTTTGACCTGTTTTTGAGAATGGATCTGGTGGAGCACCTGCTTGGCTATCAAGGTTGAATAATTCTGGTTCCATCCATGCTTCCACACTTTCTGGGCTAATACCAATTGGAATATCGCCTTTCACAACTACATTGTTTTGGTTTGCATATTGTGTAGCTGCTAAAAGTTGTAGGTGAGCATTGTATTGTAGATATAGGTGAAGATTTACATCTTCTTTTGTTTTTGCATCGGTAAATAGTTTGCCTACTTTAGTTTTGTTGTAAACACTGTATTCTTCCCATGTGCGGAAGTTGCAGTTGTTATATTTGTCTCTTAAGTAGCAGAATGCTGCGTATGGATATAACCATTCTTTGTTTTCTGATAAGAATTTTTTGTATCCAGCAGAAGCTAATACTTTAGCACCTTCTTGTTTGTAGATAAGGTTGAAGTATTCCCATTTTGCAGCTGTTACTTCTTGATATTTCACAGTTGGAGATGCGTTGAATTCTTTTTGTAGTGCATAGAATTCTTGCATTTTTGCTTCGTCTTTTAAAATACCAAGTTCGAAGATATTAATGTAGATAGGGTGTAGCGCCATCACAGTAATGCTGCTATATGGATATGAGTCGGCATTTGTTCTAAAACGAGTGGTATCTGTGATAGGAAGTGTTTGAATTACTCTTTGACCTGTAAGTTTTGCCCAGTCTGACATTAGTTTAAGGTCTGAAAATTCACCTACACCGAAGCTATTGTGTGTACGAATTGAGAATACAGGAATAGAAACACCAGCACATTTAAATGAAGGTATGCTATAACGGAAAACTTCGTCGTTTTTTTGGTAAATAGTGCTTTCTTCTACATCAAGTAAGTTTAATGTGCGATTGTCGCCATATTCCCAAGAAACCGCTGTTTTGGTTTTAGCATTGTATAAAACATATTTATATTCTATTACGCCTTCGTTGCCTCTAAGTGCCACAGCACCTTTCCATAGTGGAAATTCTGCGTCAGAAAGTACCAATGCATTTGTTGTGTCCCAGTTACCTAGAGCGTCGCAACTACCAATTACAGCAATGCTAAGTCCGTCTTCTACACGAGGAGCGCCAATGCTAAATTGAATAACTTTATCAGCTTTCACAGCAGCTTGTTTTTTACCTTTTGAAGTTCTAAGTATTAAACCTTCGGTAAATGCAGAAGAGTAGAATGTTTTGTCTTCTCCGTTGCTTCTCCAAGTGTCGTGTAAAATGTAATTTTCTTTACCTGCTACTGCAGAAAATGCTCTGTCTGTGAAGTATTCACTAGTGTATGTTTTATTATCATTTAAGATAATATAGTTATAAGTGAATTTTTTTGTAGAATTTACTTCTACTTCCAATGACCAATTGCCATCTTCTTCATACTTCATTGGTAGGGCCTTAGCATTTATGTTTGAGCCAAGTTCCTCTGCAGAGCCTACCACAAACAAGTTTTGTCCCCAACTTGTGCGGTAATTGATTTTAAATGTAATTTTCATAAAAATGAAATTATTTGTGAGTGTTTCTATTGTTTATATATCTCTATTTAAATATACTTAGCAAATGTAATACAAATAATTATAAATATGAAAAATAAATGTAACAAAAAGTGGACTACTTTAAACAAATTTAAGGTAGTCCACATATATTTGACTGATATTTCACAGTTGTTATACAAATTTTAATTATTCCTCACATCTACATCTTCTTTTAGCTCCCAATATTTTCTATTTTCTTTTAGCACGTCTACACTAAAATCTGGACCATAATACTGATAAAGCTCTTTCATTGAAGGCTCTTCTGGCGAAAGGTGGTCGAATACAAATTCTTTTCTTTCTGCATTGTAAACCAAACTCATATTTGCCATATAAGAATATTCAAACACCATTCTTTGATAGGTTTTATTTTCTTTTTTGAAAACTTTCTCTCCAAAACTTGGCTTTTTGTTTTCAAAAGAGAGCACATCTATTACTTTTACTTTAGAAATATTGTTGTATGTGCTGTAGCCTAAAAGTATATAATCTCCCTTCCATGGTACTATGCTGTAGTACAGCGCGCCATACCATTTATTTAGGCTATATCGCTTGTTCTCAGCAGGTTTAAATGCTTCTTGGCACGAGGTATTCCATACTTTTACTTTCGCTTTTTTGCCCCCTGTGTTTTTAATTATAATAGCCTCGTAGGCAAATTCTCCATCGGAAAGTTTATAATTCCAAGAAATAATTTTTAATTTATTGTCTGGCGAAATTACGCTCCCAATTCTACCACAACCTAACGAAATAGTATAGAAATTTTCATCCTCACGAGCAAACTCTGTTACTTCTTTTTTGATTTTTTCGTTTAAAGAAAGAGTTATGCTGTCGTTTTCAGAGGAATCTAACTCTAGAAAATACGAGTTTAGGTTTTCTGAAAGCGTACTCGCAGAAATGCTTATCGAAATAAAAAGTAATATAAAAACTAAAATCTTTCTCATGTCTCAACTCCTAACTCCTAACTCCTAACTCCTAATTGATTTAACAAGTCAATTCTGCCTATCTCTTTAAGGAAACGTTTAATTTCTGCTTTAAATTCACTTTTATACCAAAAGAAGAAACTGCGTTGTCTGTTTTTCTGTTCGGCAGTTTTTGCAGTATAGACTTTCTCCATAGTATAAGGATTAATGCCTGTATAGTAAATCTCGGTGGCTAGAGTAAATGGAGTAGGAGTGAAATCTTGCACTTGCTCTAGGCGGAAATTTAGTTTTTTTGTTTCAATGGCTAGTTCTGCCATGTGTTCTGGCTTGCAACCAGGGTGTGATGATATAAAATAAGGTATAAGTTGTTGGTTTAGGTTAAACTCTTCGTTATACTTATTAAATTTCTTGTCAAACTCTTTAAATAGAGCAAAAGATGGCTTTCTCATAAGGTTTAGAACCACGTCATTTGTGTGTTCTGGAGCCACTTTAAGTCGGCCAGAAACGTGGTTTCTAACCACTTCTTTTAGGTATGCGTCTGTGGCAAGGTCGTATCTAATGCCGCTTCCAATAAATGCTTTTTTAATAAATGGAAGTTTCCTTACAGCTGCATAAAGTTTTAGCACTTCGGTGTGGTCGGTGTTCAAATTTGGACAAATTTTTGGGTGCAAACAAGTAGGGCGTTTGCATTTTTTGCAAATCTCAATGTCTTTTCCGCCAAGGCGATACATATTTGCAGAAGGGCCGCCAAGGTCACTAATATAGCCTTTGAAGCTTTCTTCTTCAGATATTTTTTCTATTTCTTTAAGTATAGACTCTGCCGAACGCGATACAATAAATTTGCCTTGATGAGCAGAAATAGTACAGAAGGCACAACCTCCAAAACAGCCTCTGTGCATTGTTACAGAGTGCTTAATCATATCGTAGGCAGGAATGGTTTTGCCTTTGTAGCGAGGGTGTATTTTGCGTGTGTATGGCAAATCGTAGATGGCGTCGAGTTCTTCTGTGGTTAGAAGTGGATATGGCGCATTCATTACTACCATTTGTTTGCCAAAACGTTGACCAATAGTAAGTGTAGATTGATATTTATTAGATTCTTCTTCTACTAGTTTGAAGTTTATGGCTTGTTTTCTTTTGTCTTTAAGGCATTCTTCAAATGGACTTAATTCTATATCCACTTGTTTTGCGGCAGACAGGTATGCTATTTGTGGAGTACTTAAAATTTCTTCGCGCGAAGCACCTTCGTGATATTTATGAGCAAGTTCTGCCATAGATTTTTCGGCCATGCCGTAAACTAAAATGTCGGCCTTGCTATCTAATAGAATACTCTCTTTTAGGCGGTCTGCCCAGTAGTCGTAGTGGCCAAAACGGCGAAGCGAAGCTTCAATGCCACCTATTACAACTGGCACATCTGGATATAGGTCTTTTAGTATTTTTGAGTACACGCTACAAGCATAATCTGGACGAAAACCAGCCTTACCTTCTGGAGTATAAGCATCGTTTGAGCGCAAGCGTTTGTTTGCAGTATAGTGGTTTACCATAGAGTCCATAGCACCAGAGGTAACAGCAAAAAATAGGCGAGGAGTGCCCATTTTTTTGAAGTCTCTAAGGTCGTCTTTCCAGTTAGGTTGAGGCACAACTGCTACTCTAAAACCCTCTTTTTCAAGTACTCTGGCTATAATTGCCGCGCCAAAAGAAGGGTGGTCTATATAGGCGTCGCCTGTGAATATAACAACATCTACATAGTCCCAACCAAGGGCTTTCATTTCCTTGGCAGAAGTAGGTAAAAACTTATTTTCCTTTAAGGATTTCATTGTAACGTTTTGGGTCATTTAGTATTTCGATACACAGTTTTAGTTCTTCGTCGGTTTTTAAAACCTCTTGTGCTTCGCCTTTAGAAAAATAGTAACGTTTTACAATTTCTGCAGAAAGCATTTGACTTACTTCTGTGCGATATTTGTCTAATTCTTCTTCTGTGTTGTGTTGAAGTTTTGTTTCTAAACTATCTAAAATTTCTTTTGAAGACTCGTAGAAATTTTCTTTTTTGATAATTTCGATAAGCTTTTTCAAGCCTTCTTGTGACGAATTTTTATATTTAAAATCTTTTTCTAAAACAAACTTTTTAAAGTCGTTGTAAATTTCGTCTGTAATTGTAAAGTCTTCTACACTAGGAATTGTTTCGTTTTCTAGTTTAAATTTGGTAGCGTAGTCGAATGTAATATTCTTTTTAATTAACTCAACACACAAAAGTGCAAGAGCCATGCTGTCTTTCTCGTGCTTGTATTTATATTCTACATCTGGCATAATACCACGACCATCGCGCACAATTCTGCCAGCGCGGGTTTTAAATTCTGTGGTAAGACTATCTGGAATAATATCAGATTTTTCTCCTTCTTTTTGTGTGTAATTTATTGCTTGAATACATCTGCCACTAGGGGTGTAGTATTTTGCAGTAGTTACTTTTAGTTTACCATCGTATGCCACAGGAAATGTGCCTTGCACTAGTCCTTTGCCGTATGTTCTGCTACCCACAACTACTGCGCGGTCTAGGTCTTGCATTGCGCCAGCCACGATCTCAGAGGCAGATGCACTATTGTCGTCTACCATAATCACAAGTGGAATTTCTGTGTCGATAGGGTTGTTGTGAGCTTTGTATGTGGTGTTTTCGCTTTCTTCTTTACCTTTTGTAGATACAATTACTTCGCCTTTTGGCAAAAAGAAATTACTTATATTAATAGCTTCTCTTAGTAGTCCGCCAGGGTTGCTTCTTAGGTCTATAATTAGGCTTTTAATGCCTTTGTCTTTAAGCTCAAGGTATGCTTTCTTTAGCTCTGTAGAACAATTGTCTGTAAAGCTACTTAAGTTTATATAACCAATGCTATCTGCTACCACGTTATAATATGTAATAGGGTTGATGTAGATTTGTTTGCGGGTGATATTGTAGTATTTTACCTTGGTTTCGTTTGGATGAAGAATGCCCACTTTCACTTCTGTGCCAGGTATGCCTCTTAGCATTTCACTCACTTGTGAAGTGGTGTGTTTTTTAATTATTGTTTTGTCAACAGATGCAATTTTGTCGCCTGGGCGAAGACCAGCATTGTATGCTGGCATATCTACATATACCTCATTTATGTAGATAGCGCTATCTCTTTGTGCAATAATAGCACCCACACCTGCATATTCGCCAGTGGTCATAAGTGTGAAATCTTCGTCTTTTTCTTGGGGAATGTACACTGTGTATGGGTCGATATTATTAAGCATGCCGTCGATGCCTGCTTTCACCATTTTACCAAGTGGAATAGTGTCTACATAGTGCAGATTTAGCGATTTATATAACGAATTAAATATTTCTAGATTTTTTGAAAGTTCGAAGTATCTGTCGTTGGAATTTGCAAATAGACCTATGCTAGATGTCAACAGATAAGTAAAAAGTATGATTTTTTTCATAGTTACGCGCATATAATTCACAAAAATACGCCAAAAATCCCAAATTCCATTTATTTGTTAATCTTTTTTTAGTTTTATAATAATATGATGTGTTTTTAGTATATTTGTACCCATTAAAACAAATAAATGAAACGAATACACATTATAATATTACTTGCTTTAGTTTGCTGTTTGTATTCTTGTAAGACCAAAAAGACTGTAGAAGATGTATCTGTTGTAGAAAGTGTGAAAATACAAGCAGATACTACCGTGATACCTTCTTTCCCGTCGGAAGTGTTGTATGTGGTGTCGAGAGAATACGAGAGTGTATGGGATAGCACAACAGAAAAATATAATACAGTAGAAGCTGAGTATATTAGGGAAAACAATGTTTCCATAAAAGAATACATGGAAAAACGACTTATTACATTGTTTCCAAATTTGGCATATATTGGCTTGATGGAAAAAATAGAGGGAAAGGCTAAGGAATTAATCCCAGAAATGACAAGAAGAACTCCTTCGTTTAGAAGTCAAGATGGTTATTATATGCCTTCGTTTGTAGAAAGAGTCAATCTAGAAAAAATATCAGATGCAAATGAAATAAATCATCTTTTATTGTCGCATTCGGAGCTCAAATTGTTTAATAAATTGAATGCTTTGGCAGATACTTCTCATTTTGTAACTCTTAAGCAAATGTCTGATATTCAGGTGAAAGATAGTCTTTGGAATGTGGATAAAAAACTATCCGAAGATAGCGTGCCATATTATATGAAAGAAAGCATGCTAATATCTTTTTTAACTTCTGGAGTGGGTTCTCACGTGTTTTTTAGAATAATGCAAAGTAAAGCTCGTGCCACATACGTAGCAGAGTTTTTCTATCCAGGTCTTACAAAAGATGGACGTAAGGGCGATGCCTACAAGCACCTTTATGTGAACACGATGCTAAGAAATTATGTAGGTGCTACAATGGCTTGGCTTGTGATGGATATTTATTGGGAAAATGCAGCCTCTAATGCTCCATGTGATATGGTTATGGATTTGCATAATAATCATGTTGGCAGAAATAGTCGTTATAGAGAGTTGCGTGGAGCAGAGAAGTCAAATTGGATAGATTGGGCTTATAATGTGAAATCTTTTGTCGAAGATACTACACGCAATGCGCAATATCAAAATTGGAATAAAGAATTACCTCTACTTGTTATAAAAGAAGAAGAAGCTAAGGCTAATGATAGGCTTTATTTATATTGGAATAAGGCAGAACTTGAAGAAATTCAAGATAGTACGACTGTAGAGTAATTTTTCGCTTAAAAATCAACTATAAAAATTTGCTTATTAGTGTTATAATTTCTATCTTTGTTAATCACAATATAAGAAAGCATGAACCTAACGGAGATAGATATAGAATTTTTAGCTAAGAAGGGTATTTCGGCGGCAGAAGTTGAAGATCAAATAGCCAAAATCTCTAAAGGAGTAAATATGCCTAATATTATTAGAACAGCTTCTTTAGACGATGGTATTTTGATTTTTAACGACTCAGAAAAAGAAAACTTCATAAACCGTTGGGAAGCATATCTTGCTAAAAAACCTTCTATTGTACACTTTATTCCAGCTTCTGGACGTGCAAATAGATTTTTAAGAAACTTACACAACTTCTTAAAATCTGACAAAACAGAACCTACCACAAATTTTGAGAAAAACTTCTTTAATCATTTGCCTTCATTTGCCTTTTACAATGAATTGAACAAATTCTTTATGGCACTTGATAAAAAAGATGTTCAAGAGCTACTTGAAGAAAAGAAATACAAAAGAATAGTGGAATATATGCTCACAGACAAAGGTCTTAACTACCTTACTTACCCTGTAGCAATGTTTAAATTCCACACCGACAAGTCGAAACGTTTTGTTTCTATTCAAAAATACCTGCCAAAGAAAATTCAAAAATACTACGCTTCATTTGAGGATACTCGCACACCTATTCAAGAAACACTTATAGAATGTGCTATGCTATCTGGTAAAAACAAAGAGGTGAACGTATGCTTTACAGTGAATGAAGAGCACAAGGAAATGATTCAAGACTATATTAGAGACTTTAAAATGCCTATTGAAAAGAAATTGGGCGTGAGTTTCTCTGTGGTGCTTCAAATTCAAAATCACTCTACCGACACTGTGATGCTTACCAAAACAGGTTTCCCATGTAGAAATGAGCATGGTCAGCTTATTTTAAAACAAGCAGGTCATGGTGCACTGCTAGAAAATATGAACTCGCTTAAAAACGACTTAGTATTTATTAAAAACATAGACAACCAAGCGCCAGACACGCTTAAGAAGCAAGTAGTAGAATACAGAAAAATGATGGCTGGACTTCTTATTCACAGCCAAAAATATATTAGCAAGTTTATTAAGTTGCTCGACAAAGGTGATGTGCCAGACGATCAACTAATTGAAATAATAAATTTCGTGGAAAACGTGCTTAATGTGAAACGTGAGAAAATTCTTCTTATGCCTCGCGATGAGCAATACGAATATTTAAGAAATAAACTTAATCGTCCTCTTAGAGTGTGTGGTATGGTGAAAAACGAAGAGGAAAATGGGGGAATGCCTTGTTGGGTGAAAAATGCAGATGGCACCACATCTCTACAAATTGTAGATTATTATCAAATAGCAGGCAATGCCGACTATGAAAAACAATTTATAGCTTCTACACATTTTAATCCTGTAGATATGGTTTGCTGTATTACAGATTATAAAGGTAGAAAATTTGATTTGAATAAATATTCTAATCCTCAGGAGTATATGTTGCTTCCAAAACAAAGAAATGGTCAGGAAACAACAAAGATGGAAAGAGCAGGGCTTTGGAATGGTGGTATGTCTGATTGGAATACTATATTTGTAGAAATACCTATTAAGAATTTTAATCCAGTAAAAAGAATAAACGATTTACTTCGTCACGAACATCAAAATACCTAAATATTATGGAATTAAAGATTATTCAAAATGACCCTTGGTTAGAGCCATATCGTTCAGCAATAGAAGGACGTCATGCGTATGCTTTACACAGAGAGAAAGAATTAACTCAGTTTGGAGTTACAACATTATCAGATTTTGCGTCTGGTTATCTATATTTTGGTTTGCACAAGCAACCAGAAGGATGGGTACTTCGCGAATGGGCTCCAAATGCTACAGATATATTTGTTATTGGTGATTTCAACCAATGGCAACGTTTAGAATCTTATAAACTAAAACCAATAGGCAATGGTGTTTTTGAAGGCTTCTTCCCAGAAAAAGCATTGTCTCACGGACAACTTTATAAGCTTGTTGTTTGTTGGCCTGGTGGCTGTGGCGAACGTATTCCTGCTTGGTGTAGAAGAGTAGTGCAAGATGAAAATACTAAAATCTTTAGCGCACAAGTATGGAATCCTGCAAAACCATACAAATTTAAAAACACTAAATTTGTGCCAAATACCAATCCACTAATGATTTATGAGTGCCACATTGGTATGGGTACAAACGAAGAAAAAGTAGGTTCATACGCTGAATTTACAAAAAATGTACTTCCACGTGTGAAAAAAGCAGGTTATAATGCTATTCAAATTATGGCTATCCAAGAGCACCCATATTATGGTTCTTTTGGATATCACGTATCTAGTTTCTTTGCTGCATCTTCTCGTTTTGGTACACCAGAAGAATTAAAAGCACTTATAGATACAGCTCACGGTATGGGTATTGCAGTGATTATGGATATTGTTCACTCACATGCTGTGAAAAATGAAGTAGAAGGTTTAGGACGTTTTGATGGTACTCCTTATCAATATTTCCACGATGGTGGACGTAGAGAACACCCAGCATGGGACTCTCTATGCTTCAACTATGGTAAAAATGAAGTGCTTCACTTCTTGCTTTCAAACTGCAAATTCTGGCTTGACGAATATAAATTTGATGGTTTCCGTTTCGACGGTGTAACATCAATGTTATATTTAAGCCACGGTCTTGGCGAAGCATTTAGTGGTTATGCCGATTACTACAACTTAAACCAAGATGGTGACGCTATTTGCTACTTAACTCTTGCAAATAAACTTATTCACCAAGTAAATCCAAATGCTATTACTATTGCAGAAGAAATGAGTGGTATGCCAGGTCTTGCAAGTAAATTTGAAGATGGTGGTATGGGATTTGATTATCGTATGGCAATGGGTATTCCAGACCTTTGGATTAAATATATTAAAGAATACACAGACGAAAACTGGAAACCAGGTCACTTGTTCTGGGAACTAACAAATCGTCGTGCCGACGAAAAAACTATCTCATATGCAGAAAGCCACGACCAAGCATTAGTAGGTGATAAAACTATTATCTTCCGTTTAGTAGATGCTGATATGTACTGGCATATGCAAAAAGGTGATACCACATATATGGTAGATAGAGGTATTGCGCTTCACAAAATGATTCGTCTTATCACTGCTTCTACAATCAATGGTGGTTATCTAAACTTTATGGGTAACGAATTTGGTCACCCAGACTGGATCGACTTCCCACGCGAAGGAAATGG
>CALDPN010000139.1 GCA_937911235.1 uncultured Bacteroidales bacterium | reverse complement strand
AGGAGTTAGGAATTTCTGTGCAAACGAGTGGAGAACCAAGCTCGCTTGAGTTATCCCGACGTGTTGATGACCGTCAGGGAATAATGCAGCCAGAAATCACGAGCGAAGTGAGTAATTATAGGAGTGAGGAGTTGAAACATAGTGAAGAGTTAGCAGCGAAAAATGAGGAGAAAGGAGAAATAACTCCTAACTTAATTAACACTCCAAGTTGGAGCGTAGCGCTCGACGCTCCTGCTATTATCAATCCTCAGATAGTGAAAAACCACTACAACGGTGAGGATGAGATATTTATCCAAGACGAAAACAACCAAATTTACCTAATTTCAAACAGCGGAAAGATACTTTGGAAGAAATCTATCGACGGCAGCATAATAGGAAACGTTCACCAGGTGGATATGCTTAAAAACAACAAACTACAAATGGCGTTCGTAACCGAAAACAAACTTTATATAGTGGACAGAAACGGCAACAACCTAAAAGGCTACCCAAAAACATTGTCTAAAAAAGCCATTGTGGGACTGAGTGTATTCGACTACGATAAAAACAAAAATTATCGTTTTATGATTCCTACTTCTGATGCAGATGTTTTACTACTTAATATGCAAGGCGAAGTGCCATCAGACTGGAATTTCTCTAACACAGCCGATATTACCACCCCTCTTCAATATTTCAACATTAAAGGCAAAGACTATATCGTTACTGCCGATGGCGAAAAGGCAATTATCCTAAACCGTAGAGGCGAAAAAAGAGTTTCTCCAAAAGGAAATACAAAAGGTATAGAAACAGCATTTTATGCAGATGCAGTGGGCAATCAAGATAGATTTATTGGCGCAGGCGAAAACGGCAAAATCCTATTTATTTACACAAATGGCCAAGTGCAAGAACAGCAAATTAAGAATTTTGAAAAGAATTTCGACTTTGCCAGCTACAAAGGCAGAGCAGGAAATTATTATATATTCTACGACAAAAACGGATTTGAAGCATACGACAAAGACTTTAAAACATACCTAAAAGATGGCAGCATTTCTGGCGGAAACAACCCTATTATGCTTGCATCTGGCAGTAAATTTGCCACATTCGACACCAAAACAAACACTTGGGTGCTTCACAACCTTGTAAACTACCGCAAAGCATACGCTCGCTATAGCACAAGTTCATCTTTGGGCTATTTTGGCACCGTTAAACCATACAAAGAAGATTGCCTTATCACCACAAATGGAAACAAAGTGGTGCTTTATAAATGAGTTAGGAATTAGGAGTTAGGAGTGAGGAGTGAGGAGTTAAATATAAGATTGTTTATAAATAATTAGGAATTTTTAGAGTAGCGAGAGCAATGATAAGCTTGCTTAAGCATTGCCGAGTCACGAATAAAAATCACGAGCGTAGCGAGTAATTTTAAAGTTTTTTTATTAACTTTGCAAATTGAATAATTTATATATATCATGATAGTATTTTTTAAAACTCCTGCCAATACTTATTTGGCTGTTGATACAGAAGTAAAGTTCTCAGCAGAAGACAACAACAAACTATGTTGGCTTTTCGACAACGCAGAGATTATTAGCGAAGAACAAATCAGTGGTGAATTTATTGGCCCACGCCGTGAAATGATTACTCCTTGGAGTACCAATGCTGTAGAAATTACCCAAAACATGGGTCTTAAAGGCATTAAACGTATCGAGGAATATTATGCAAACACTGGCGACAGCAGTTTCGACCCTATGCTTCAACGTAAATATTCTGGCCTAGACCAAGAATTGTTTACCATTAACAAACAACCAGAACCTATCGTTTACATTGAAGACATCGTTTCATACAACCAGCAAGAAGGTCTTGCATTAAACGAAGACGAAATAGCATACTTAAACGGTATTGCAGAAAAACTTGGCAGAAAACTTACAGACAGTGAGGTATTTGGTTTCTCTCAAGTAAACTCAGAACACTGCCGTCACAAAATCTTCAACGGTCTTTATGTGATAGACGGTGAAGAAAAAGAACTATCATTATTTAAATTAATCAAGAAAACATCAGAAGAAAATCCAAACCGCTTGGTGTCTGCATACAAAGACAACGTAGCATTCAACGAAGGTCCAAAAATCCAACAATTTGCACCAAAAAGCGGCGACAAACCAGATTTCTTCGAAATTACAGATATAGATTCAGTTATTTCTTTAAAAGCAGAAACACACAACTTCCCTACTACAGTTGAGCCATTCAACGGTGCAGCTACTGGTACAGGTGGTGAAATTCGTGACCGTTTAGGCGGAGGTAAAGCATCTCTTCCTATTGCTGGTACAGCTGTTTATATGACTTCATATCCACGTCTTGAAGCAGGCAAATCTTGGGAAGAAAACATTAAAGAACGTAACTGGTTATACCAAACTCCAGAACAAATCCTTATCAAAGCATCAAACGGTGCTTCAGACTTCGGTAATAAATTTGGCCAACCACTTATCTGTGGTTCTCTTCTTTGCTTCGAGCACGAAGAAAACAACAAACAATATGGTTTCGACAAAGTTATCATGCTTGCAGGTGGTGTAGGTTTCGGTACCAAACGCGACGCTCTAAAAGGCGAACCAGAACCAGGAGAAAAAGTAGTAGTAATAGGTGGTGACAACTATCGCATCGGTATGGGCGGTGGTGCAGTTTCTTCTGTTGACACTGGTCTTTATGCTAATGCTATTGAGCTAAACGCAGTACAACGTGCCAACCCAGAAATGCAAAAACGTGCTGCTAACGTAATTAGAACATTAGCAGAAAGCTCAAATAACCCTATCGTTTCTATCCACGACCACGGTGCAGGCGGTCACTTAAACTGCTTGTCAGAACTTGTTGAATCTACCGGTGGTAAGATAGATATGAGCAAACTTCCTATTGGCGACCCTACCCTTTCTGCAAAAGAAATTATCGGTAACGAGAGTCAAGAACGTATGGGTCTTCTTATGAAAGAAGAAGATTTAGAACTTGTAAAACGCATTGCAGACCGCGAACGTGCTCCTATGTACGTGGTAGGTGAAACTACTGGCGATATGAACTTTGTGTTTGAACAAGCAGACGGTGAAAAACCTATCAACCTACGCTTAGACTACATGATTGGTAAACCACCAAGAACTGTTATCACAGACAACACTGTAAACGAAACATACGAAAATGCAAGTACAAATGCAGACAAGATAGAAGAATATCTTAAAAATGTACTTAGCATGGAACACGTGGCTTGTAAAGACTGGTTAACAAACAAAGTGGACCGTTCTGTAACAGGTAAAATTGCACGCCAACAATGTGCTGGTGAACTTCAACTTCCACTTAACGACTGCGGTGTAGTAGCACTAGACTATCGTGGCAAAGATGGTATCGCTACCTCTATTGGTCACGCACCTATCGCAGCACTTTCAGACCCAGCTGCTGGTTCAGTTCTAGCTATTGCAGAATCTTTAACAAACATTGTTTGGGCTCCTCTAAACGATGGCATTAAAGGTGTATCTCTATCTGCAAACTGGATGTGGCCTTGTAAAAACGAAGGTGAAGACGCACGTCTATACAAAGCAGTAGAAGCATGTAGCGATTTCGCTTGCGAGCTTGGCATTAACATTCCAACAGGTAAAGACTCACTTTCAATGACCCAAAAATATGGCGACAAGAAAGTATTCTCTCCTGGTACAGTAATCATCTCTGCTGGTGCAGGCGTTAGCGACGTTAAAAAAGTGGTTTCTCCAGTACTTGTAAACGACAAACGTAGCAACATTTATTATATCGACTTCTCATTCTGCGACCTAGAACTAGGTGGTTCAGTGCTTTACCAAACACTTAACAAAGTAGGTAAAACTGTTCCAACAGTGAAAAATGCAGAATACTTTGCTGACGCATTCAACTGTGTTCAAGATATGATTAACAATGGTTGGGTAATGGCAGGTCACGATATTTCAGAAGGTGGTATCATCACTGCCCTACTAGAAATGTGCTTCGCTAATACAAAAGGTGGTTTAAATATTAACTTCAGCGGTCTTGCAGAAAAAGACTTAATCAAACTTCTATTTGCTGAAAACCCTGGCGTATTTATCCAAACCAGAAACCAAGAAGACGTAGAAAAATATCTTGAAGCAAACGGTATTGGTTTTGCTAAGATTGGTTATCCAATTGAAGAACGCGTAATCAACGTAGTTGCAGACCAAGACAACATTAGCATCAACATCGACGAAATGCGTGATATTTGGTATCGTCCTTCATACCTACTAGACCGCAAACAAAGTGGTGAACAATGCGCTAAAGAACGTTTCGAAAACTATAAAAACCAAGCATTAGACCTAAATATCCTTTCTTCATTCACTGGTCAGCTTTCACAATTCAACCTTAAAGCACCACACAAGCCAAGTGGTATTAAGGCTGCTATCATCCGTGAAAAAGGCACCAACGGCGAACGTGAAATGGCATATTCACTATATCTAGCAGGCTTCGACGTTAAAGACGTTCACATGACCGACCTTGCTTCTGGTCGTGAAACCCTAGAAGACGTAAATATGATTGTATTCTGCGGTGGTTTCTCAAACTCAGACGTACTTGGTTCAGCTAAAGGTTGGGCAGGTGGTTTCCTATACAACGAAAAAGCGAAAAAAGCCCTTGACAACTTCTATGCACGTAAAGACACCTTAAGTTTAGGTATCTGTAACGGTTGCCAACTTATGGTGGAACTAAATCTTGTAAACCCAGAACACGAAAAACGCACTCGTATGCTACACAACAACTCACACAAGTTTGAATCAAACTTCGTGGGCTTAACCATTCCAGAAAACAACTCTGTAATGTTTGGTAGCCTATCAGGTAGCCGTCTTGGTATTTGGGTGGCTCACGGTGAAGGTAAATTCTCACTTCCAATGGGCGAAGAAAATTACAATATCATTGCTAAATATACACACGCAGGATACCCTGCAAACCCTAACGGTTCAGACTTCAACGTAGCAGGTATCTGCTCAGCAGACGGTCGTCACCTTGCAATGATGCCTCACTTGGAACGTGCTATCTTCCCATGGCAATGGGCACACTACCCAGCAGGTCGCGGGGACGAAATTACTCCATGGCTTGAAGCGTTTGTAAATGCGTTCAATTGGATTAAAGAGAACAGATAGTTAGGAGTTAGGAGTTATAACTCTAACAATTATGTTATTAAAATTATTTATAGCATTTTTTAAAATAGGAGCCTTCACCTTTGGTGGAGGCTATGCTATGTTACCCATTATCGAAAAAGAGGTAGTGGATAAAAACCATTGGCTTACAAAAGAAGAATTTATCGATATGTTAGCCGTAGTACAAAGCCTCCCTGGCCCTATCGCTATAAATAGTTCTGTATATGTTGGTTATAAAATAGCCAAATTTTGGGGAGCACTAGCATGCGCACTTGGTGCAGCCCTTCCCTCTTTCATTATTATTCTACTTGCAGCAATAGTCTTCACAGATATTCAAGACAACCCTACCATAGAAAAAATATTTAAAGGCATCCGCCCTGCAGTGGTAGCGCTCATCGTGACTCCTGTTATTTTTATGGCAAAAACTGCTAAAATCACTTGGAAAACCGTTTGGATTCCAGTAGCAGTGGCTGTTGTGGTGGCATATCTAGGACTTTCACCTGCATACGTTATTATTCTAGCTGCTTTAGGTGCCATATTAGTTTCTCTAAATAGAAAAGACAAATGATGACATTTCTTACATTGTTTTGGAGTTTCTTGAAAATAGGCATTTTCGGTTTTGGAGGAGGCTATGCCATATTAGCACTTATTGAAAATGAAGTGGTAGATATTCACGGTTGGATGACTACTGCAGAGTTTACAGATATTGTGGCTATTTCTCAAGCAACACCAGGGCCAATTGCTATAAACTGCGCCACATACGTGGGTTACACTGCCACCGGCAGCATTTTAGGCTCTGCCATCGCCACATTTGCAGTTTGCCTTCCACCACTTATACTTGCATCTCTTGCAGCACGTTTCATCTACAAATTTAGAGATAACAAATACGTTAGTGCAGCATTTAATGGTCTGCGCCCTGCCGTGGTAGGCCTAATTTTAGCTGCAGGCATTTCACTTATAAACCAAGACAACTTCACCGACTACATCAGCGTTATTATCTTCGCCGTAGTAGCCATTGCCACATACTTCAAAGCAAACCCAATCATCCTCCTAGTCCTTAGCGGCATAGCTGGGTATCTGATTTATTAGTGATTTATTATTAATTCCTAATTATTTTTTATTATCTTTGCTAATTGGATTAATAGGTAAAATTATGATTACAAAAATTATTTTAGAAGAAAAGATTTCTGCGGTTTTCAAACTGATAAACGCAGCAGAAAACATAGTAATCACAGCCCATAAAGGCCCAGATGGCGATGCTGTGGGTTCATCTCTAGGTCTGTATCATTTCCTTTATTCACTAGAGAAAAAGGCCACTGTAATTTTACCAGACACTCCTACCGAGTCTTTAAACTGCTTGCCAAGTTTTGATAGTATTTTAAGTCTTGACAAAAATGAAGAAGAGGTAAAACAAATTATTTCTGAATGCGACCTTATCTTCTGTTTAGACTTTAACAAACTTGACAGACTAGGTGCTCTTGCTCCGCTAATTGAAGGCGTAAATTGCCCAAAAATTATGGTAGACCACCACTTAAATTACGACAATTTCACTGACGTGGTTATCTCACACCCAGAAATTGCATCTACTAGCGAACTAGTTTTCAGACTTATCTGCCGTATGGGTTATTTCTCTGATATGACTCTGCAAACAGCAGAATGTATCTGTGCTGGTATGCTTACCGACACTGGCGGTCTGGCTTACAACTCAAATCACCCAGAAATTTATACCATTTTTGCGGAACTTTTAAGAAAAGGAGTTGACAAAGACGCTCTTTACAGAAAACTATTCAACTGCTATAGTGAATCTCGCATGAGACTTATGGGTTATGTATTGAACGATAAAATGACCATTATCCCAGAAGTTCAAACTGCAATTATAACACTAAGCAAAGAAGAATTAGAAAAATTCAATTATAAAAAAGGCGACACAGAAGGCTTTGTAAACATGCCACTTTCTATTAACGGCATTCGTTGTTCTATCTTCTGTAGAGAAGAAAACGATAGAATTAAAATTTCAATGCGTTCTGTAGGTGATTATTCTGTAAGCGACCTAGCGAGCGAACTATTTGGCGGTGGCGGACACAAAAATGCTGCTGGCGCAGAATCAACCCTTTCACTAGAAAAAACAGTAGAAAAAATAATAGAAGGGATTAAGCGATAGTTAGTCTCTAAAAGGAGACATCACTCCTAACTGCTAACTCCTAACTCCTAACTAATATGAAACACATAATTATACTTGGCGATGGCATGGCAGACGAACGCATCGCCAAACTAAATAACCAAACACCACTAGAGGCAGCAAACAAACCTTACATGGATCTTTTAGCCAAAAAAGGACGTTGCGGCCTACTTCACACCGTGCCAAACGGTTTCAAACCAGGTAGTGAAATAGCAAATATGTGCGTACTTGGTTACGATGTGAGAACAGAATTTGAAGGTCGTGGTTCGCTAGAAGCTGCGAGCATTGGCGTTGCTATTCAAGAAGGCGAAATGGCAATGCGTTGCAACCTTATCTGCGTTGAGGACGGCAAGATTAAAAACCACTCTGCTGGTCATATATCAAACGAAGAAGCAAAAGAATTAATCGAGTTTCTACAAGCAGAACTTGGCGACGAAGTTTTCTGCTTCCACAACGGCATTTCATATCGTCACCTTCTTATAATGAAAGGTGGCGACAAACGCGTTACTTGCACACCTCCTCACGATGTTCCTGGCACTGAAGTGGAAAAAGTTTTAGTTAAAGCAGACAATGCTGACGCAGAAAACACAGCAAAACTACTGAACGAACTTATTCTAAAAAGCCAAGAACTTCTTGAAAATCACCCTGTTAATCTAAAAAGAAAAGCAGAAGGTAAAGACCCTGCAAATAGCATTTGGGTGTGGTCGCCAGGCTATAAACCAAGCATGAAAACTCTTAAAGACAAGTTTGGCATAAGCAGTGGTGCAGTGATTTCTGCGGTAGATTTAATCAAAGGTATTGGCATTTATGCAGGACTTGAATCTATAGAAGTGGAAGGTGCAACAGGTCTTTACGACACAAACTACGAAGGCAAAGCCGAAGCTGCTATCAACGCACTTAAAGAAAATGACTTTGTATTCCTACACGTAGAAGCTAGCGACGAGGCTGGTCACGAAGGCGATATCGACCTAAAAGTAAAAACTATTGAATATCTTGATAGCAGAATTGTTAAACCTATATACGAGGAAGTTAGCAAATGGGACGAGCCTGTAAGCATTGCTATTCTTCCAGACCACCCTACTCCTTGCGCTATTAAAACTCACTCTGCAGACGCAGTGCCATTTGTTATTTACAACCCAGAGGCAGAAGCTGACGCAGTAGAAGTTTACAACGAATTTTCTGTAAAAGAAGGCGCTTTCGGAGTACTTAATGAAGATGAATTTATAAAATCATTCCTAAAAAAATGAAATACTATAGCACTAACAAAAAAGTAGAAAATGTTTCTTTAGAAGAAGCAGTAGTAAAAGGACTTGCAGACGACAAAGGCTTATTTATGCCTTACGAAATAAAAAAACTTCCTGCAGAGTTTTATGAAAACATAGACAAAATGACTTTCCAAGAAATGTCTTTTGAAGTAGCAAAAGCATTCTTTGGCGAAGACGTGGAAGAAGAAGCTCTTAAACAAATTGTTTACGATACACTTAGCTTCGATGTGCCACTTGTACAGGTGAGCGACCGCATCTACAGCTTAGAACTTTTCCATGGTCCTACCCTTGCATTTAAAGATGTCGGCGGACGTTTTATGTCTCGTCTTCTATCTTATTTCATCAAAAAACAAGGAGCAGACAAAAATGTAAACGTGCTTGTAGCTACTTCTGGCGATACCGGTAGTGCTGTAGCAAACGGTTTCCTTGGTGTTGATGGCATCAACGTTTATGTACTTTATCCAAAAGGACTTGTAAGTGCTATTCAAGAATGCCAATTTACTACTCTAGGCAAAAACATTACTGCACTAGAAGTGGAAGGCACATTCGACGATTGCCAACGCCTTGTTAAATCTGCATTTATGGATGCTGAGTTAAACGAAAAATTCAAACTTACATCTGCAAACTCTATAAATGTGGCTCGTTTCTTACCACAATCATTCTATTATTTCTATGCTTACGCACAACTTAAAAAACTAGGCAAAGAAAAAGAAGCAGTTATCTGCGTACCAAGTGGCAACTTTGGTAACATCACTGCAGGTCTATTTGCAAAACACATGGGTCTGCCTGTGAAACGTTTCATTGCAGCAAACAACAGAAACGATATTTTCTTTGAATACTTAAAAACTGGTGAATATAATCCTCGCCCATCTGTGGCAACACTTGCTAACGCAATGGACGTAGGTGACCCTAGCAACTTTGCTCGTGTTATCGACCTTTACGGATATTCTCACGCAAATATCTGCAAAGAAATTGGCGGTGCAAGATATACAGACGAAGACATCACAGAAACCATTAAAGCATGTTATAAAAACACTGGTTACTTGCTAGATCCACACGGAGCTTGCGGTTATCAGGCGCTTTACGACCTACTTCAAAATGGCGAACAAGGTGTATTCCTAGAAACAGCTCACCCTGCTAAATTCCTTTCTACTGTAGAAAATATCATCGGCGAAAAAGTAGAAATTCCTGCAAAACTTCAAGAGTTTATGAAAGGTACAAAACAAAGTGTAGAAATTAGCAAAGAGTTTGATGATTTTAAATTGTTCCTGCTGAACAATTTAAAATAGTTAGTAGTTTGGAGTTAGGAGTTAGGAGTTATTTTAATAAAACGAATAATTAATGTCCAATAAAATCAACAATATAAAAAAGATTTTATACTCTTCTTTGGAAGAAAAAAGACTGGGTAGAGCATTGGCACAGATAGCACTTATAGCATCTGGAGCTAATGCCGAACGTCTTTCTGAAATTAAAGAAAACTACCAACGACTACTCAATTTCTACTTTGCGTCACCTACCGACGACCCAAATAGAGACGCTGTTTACAAAAATCTTATCAAAGAAACATACGAACTCATAGACGATGTTTGCGCAGAGAAAAAGAGCAAGGATATGAGTTACAACCCTGCATTTTCTCAATTCTGGCAAGAAAATAGAATTACAGAAGAATTAAAAAACAAGGCTGGGGAGTTGTTACGCAACGATGAGAACGAAGTTGATACATGCCTTAGTGTTTCTGCCATTACAATTAGTTGCATAGAGGTGTTCGACGCAGAAAAAATTATTCTTCTTATCAAATTTTCAAACCACACAAACAGCAAAATTGCAACACGCGCATTCGTAGGCCTACTTATTTGTCTTCAAGTACACAAAAATAGATATTCATTTTACCCAAATATCAACAATGAATTAAATCTACTTTTCAACTCTGACGAAAAGATTCACCTGGCGCAAACCATTTATAAACAACTTATTAGGTCGAAAGAAACCGAAAAGATTACCAAGGAGATTAAAGATAATATTCTTCCACTTATCAACAAGATTGCTCCTAAAATTAAAGACGATTTTAGCATAACAAAAAACAAAGATTGGGACGAAGAAACTGAAAATATTCAGCAAATGCTAGAAGATAGCGGCATTAGCAAAAAAATGGAAAACTTCCAAGGACTAATGCAAGAGGGGTCAGATACCAATTATAGTTCATTCTGTATGCTAAAAGACATGTACTTCTTTGATAGCATAGAAAATTGGTTCTTGCCTTTCTATCACAACAACAAAGAACTAGATGGTCTTAGAAACGACAACCCAGAAATATTAGATTTAGTAGATAATATTATGTTTCTGTGCGATAGCGACAAATATTCATTTTGCCTAAATCTAAATAGAATACCTACTAGTGCAAGAGGGAATCTATCTGAGCAACTGAAAGTTACATCCGACAACAAGGCAGAAACTCCAGACTCTAAAAAAGACATTTCAAACCTTTATATTCAAGATTTATATCGTTTCTACAAGCTTTATAAAGGCAAAGAGCAACTGCTAGACCCATTTGCTATAGATTATAATATCTACAATTCGCCGTTCTTTAGATTCCTAAATGAAGAAAACACCTATCTGTCTGAACTAGCAGATTTTTACTTCACCAAGGAACAATATCAAGATGCATTATACGCTTTTCAAGCAAAAAAGGCAGAAACACAAGATGTTACCTCAATAGAAGAAAGCGTAGAAACCTACAAGAAAATAGGTTATTGCCACCAAAAACTTATGGACTACAGAAAGGCAATAGACGCTTACGAAAAATGTGAAATTATAGAAGAAGGCAACTTGTGGGTAAACAAAAACATTGCATATTGCTACAAAAAACTATCAAAATACGACTCTGCCCTTAAATATTACCAAATAGCAGACTCACTTTCAGAAAACAACATTGGCATTATCTTCAATTTGGCTATTTGTTTCACAGAACTTAAGGAGTTTGAAAAGGGACTAAACTGCTTCAACAAAATAGAATATCTAGAAGTGGAAGCCACTCATAGCGAGGCGTATTATCTATACAAAGGTCACTGTCTATGGGCTAGCGGCAAAAAAATGGAAGCCCTAGAAAACTACAAAAAATATCCATACGACAAACTTTTTGAAGCACTACAAACATCTTCTGTAGGCTTCACCCCTATCGAAACCATCTACATCTCCGACTTTGTGAGATATAATTAAGTTCTGCCAAAATGAAAAAATTTAAAAGCATATTATTACTATTTCTGATTCCACTTTGTGCTGTGGCACAATTTAGTGTGAGCATGGGCGGACCTGTAGGTGAAGGCTTTATGGGTGCAAGTGGTGTGAGTGGCATAAGCGGATTGGCTGTAAATCCAATGCAAATGGAAAATCCTGTTACTTGGAGCGCAGAGGCACATCAAGAAGATGCTTCTAAGGTAACAATTAGCCTTAAGGCTGGAATTGTAGAAGGTTGGCACCTTTATTCTCAACACCAAAACGGCACGGGGTTGCCGTTGGAGTTAGGAGTTAGGAGTGAGGAGTTAGGAGTTATAAACACCACGAGCGCAGCAAGTAATTTGATGAGTGAAAATATTAACTCAAAATGGAACGAAGAACCACTTTACACCGAAGTTTTCGAGCCAATTTTGAAAACCACCGAGCGATATTTGGCAGGGGAAGCTACATTTACTACAACCGTGTCTCGCCTATCTACAGATTCTTTTACAGTTGTAATAAACATTTCTGGTCAAGCCTGCCAAGACGATGGCATGTGCGTGCCAATAGAAGAAACTATTACTGTGCAAGTGCCTGCCACAAGTGCAGAAACATTAGCCGCTTCAACAAATGACACAGACGAAAACCTTCTTTGGTTCTTCCTACTTGCATTTGGCGGTGGTCTGCTAGGCATCCTTACTCCTTGCGTGCTTCCAATGATACCAATGACAGTGTCATATTTCCTAAAACACGGAGGCAAGCGTTACGCAGTATTTTATGGCGTATCAATAGTGCTAATATACATATTACTTGGTCTTGTACTTTCTGTTCTTTTAGGACACGACTTTGCAAATATCCTTAGCACACACTGGCTACCAAACATACTATTTACCCTTATCTTCATAATTTTCGCATTCTCACTTTTCGGATATTATGAAATTTCGCTTCCTAGCAAATGGGTAAACACATCTGTAAAAAACGAAGAAAGAGCAGGCTACGTAGGCGTATTCTTTATGGCGCTAACACTAGTTTTAGTATCATTCTCATGTACACTACCTATTGCTGGAGCAGTGGCACTAGGCGCAGCCAACGGAAGTTTCCTTAAACCACTCATCGGTATGCTAGGATTCTCGCTTGCATTTGCATTGCCATTTGGGCTATTTGCCTTCTTCCCAAACCTACTAAACAAAATGCCAAAATCATCTTCGTGGATGGGCACACTTAAAGTTATCTTAGGTTTTGTGGAACTTGCATTTGCGCTAAAATTCTTTAGCGTGCCAGACCAAACATATCACTGGGGATTACTTTCTCGAGAACTATACCTTGGCATTTGGATAGTCCTTTTCACACTTTTAGGTCTATATTTATTAGGTGTAATCAAATTCCCTATCAACGACGGCGAAAAACCAAAAATCACTTGGAAACGAATTACCTCTGCGGTGGTTTCATTCTTGTTTGTAGCATATATGATAAGTGGTTTCTTTGGCGCTCCGCTAAACATACTTTCTGGGTGGCTTCCGCCTAAAACAGAAAAAATAGAGCACATCGATGGTGTTTCACATTCTGGTAAATTGCAAGGTATTCACGGTGTAAACTGCTATTTCGACTACGAAGAAGCATTAGCAGTTGCTAAAACTGCTGGCAAACCTGTTTTCATAGACTTCACAGGACATGGTTGCGTAAACTGCCGTAAAATGGAAGAACTTGTGCTTTCTAATGAAGAAATTATAAACATCCTAAACGAAAAATATGTTGTTTGTGCACTTTATGTAGATGATAAGGTGATAAAATTAGACGAGCCATACATCACTGCCGAAGGCACCACATTAGAATATTTAGGACAAAAGAACACCTATATCCAAAGCAAAATCTACGGCTACAACGCCCAACCTTGCTACATTATAGTAGATGCTGCCACTGGCGCAAAGGTAAAAGAACCTATGTTCTACGAAACAGACGTAAACACATTTATAGAATATTTGCGATAAGTTAGGAGTTAGGAGTTAGGAGTTAGGAGTTAGGGCGTAGCCCGAATAGTTAGAAGTTATTAATGAGGGTTAAGACTTAGGGATTTTGCCGCAGGCTTCGTTTTTAATCCCTAAGGATTGACCCTCATTAATAATATATACATAAAAGATTAGCAAGTTAAAATAATTGCTCATTTTTTACTACCATCTTAAAATAATTCCTAATTCCTAATTCCTAATTCCTAATTTTTTATTACCTTTGTACCTTGTAAGTAAAAAAGAAACTTTATTAACTAATTATTAATAATTACAGTATGGTAAACTACAAAGAATTAGGTCTAGTAAACACTAAAGAAATGTTTGCTGGTGCTATCAAAGGAGGTTATGCTATCCCAGCATTCAACTTCAACAACATGGAACAAATGCAAGC
>CALDPN010000138.1 GCA_937911235.1 uncultured Bacteroidales bacterium | reverse complement strand
TAAAGTATCATTTAAAGTATCATTTAAAGTATCATTTAAAGTATCATTTAAAGTATCATATAAATGTCACTAAAGAAATTCTTTTCGGTCACAACTGACCGAAAAGTAATATTAGAAAGGAATATTAAAGTCAACTCTAGGTTCACTTAGGAATATATTATTGTTTACAAATGATATATCTTTTATTTTGTCTCTGTATTTAAAGAAGGTGTTTATATTATCTAATTCAAGTCGTCTGTTTTTAGAAATTTCTAAGAAATCTGTTTCTTTTTCAATTCCTAAATATTTTCTTCCTAACAAAGAACAAGCAATGCCAGTTGTACCTCCGCCATTAAAAGGATCTAAAACCCATGCGTGTTCATTTGTGGATGCTAATAGTATTCTAGAGATAAGTGATAAAGGTTTTTGAGTTGGATGTTTACCACACGATTTTTCCCATGGTGCTATTGCAGGTAAATTCCAGACGTCAGTCATTTGCTTAGAACCATTAATTTCCTTCATTAACTCATAGTTGTAGAAATGGGGAGTTTTCTCGTTGTGGCGTGCCCATATTACAAATTCAGTGCTATGAGTAAAGTATCTGCAAGAGATATTTGGTGGAGGATTTGTTTTTACCCAGGTTATAATATTAAGTATTTTAAAACCTAATCTCTTTAAGGAATTAGCTACTGAGAAAATATTATGGTGAGTGCCACTTACCCAAATGGTGCCATTCTTTGATAACTTTTCTCTGCAAATTGAAAGCCAATTTAGGTTAAAATCGTCGATTTCTTTTTGAGAGATTGTTTTATCCCAATCACCTTTGTCAACGCATACAACTTCACCTGATTGTACACTGATACCTCCACTAGATAAAAAATAAGGAGGGTCTGCAAAAATCATATCAAATTTAAAATTGAAACTACTTAGTACTTCACAACAATCACCTTGTATTATTGTGAAGTCGTTGTTTCTTGATTTGAAATAAGATGGAATCATATTTTTATTATTTAATTATTGATAAATCAAGATTTGGTATAATAGATGAATTAGTATAATTCTTTTTGTAATAAAAAGCTCTTCTTCTTGCTTTGATTACACCACCTTTCCCATCAGGAGCATCGGTAGTGTCTTGATTGTTTGCTCCTTTTGTTTTTGGTTCAATATATTTTCCCATGCTACATGATAGTTTGTCAGCACGTCCTGTTTTAATATATTCCTGGATTTCTTCCCAATCCTTTTTAAATATACTATTTTCTAAATCTGTCGGTTTTTCAAGGAAGTAGTCCAATATTATGTAATCGTTTTGATTTAATGACTTCCCATTTTCTTTAGCTAAATATACAACCCAAAAAGTAAGAGAAATTTTCTTTCTTAATTTTGCATTCTCCCAAGTCTCTTTTGATACTTCCATGTAGTTTATCATTTGGATAGCTGTAGGTTCTTTAGCTTTAATATCCCCATTTTTATTTTTTTGCAATGGTAATATTTTTATCTCGCATCCAATCTCAGGGATATCTGCTTCGTCACGATTGTTGTTTTTTATACCAAGAAGGTTTTCTACAATCAAACCCGAAGCTCCTTTAACCATTTTGCTTCTTTCTATGTTTAGTTCGTCTTTAATCTGACCTATAGTTTTGCCTATAGAGTTGCCTATGATGTCAAAATAAGGACGCATATATTCAATAACTCTACTACTAATCATAACCTTTATTTAATTATAATTTCTAACTACAATTTCTGTTATTTTTCCGCGTTTTTTCCCGTTGGCATTCACATTTCTGCTTGCCATAACTCTGGACATATTATAATAATCCTCTACTAAATATAGGTCTTCAAAGAATGTATCTTCGGGGTTGGCAGAAGAACAGTCTGAATTACTTAACATAAACATGTGACCAGCATTTTGGATAGTGTCACAAAAAGATTTTAATCGTCTTTGTGCTATGTCGTTAAACACTTCTTTGCTATAATCATTAAAGTTGCTAGTTGCACTTAATGGTCGATATGGTGGGTCGAAATAGAAAAATGAATTTCCATTAGCAAACTTAAGTGTTTCTTGATAGTCACCTGTGATTATTTCTACATTTTGTAAAAGCTTACTATCTGCATATATAGTTTGCGGGTCGCAGATGGTTGGAGTTTCATATTTCCCAAATGGAACATTAAATAAACCAGATTTATTTACTCTGTATAAACCATTAAAACACGTTCTATTTAAAAAGAAAAACAAAGTGGTATTCTCAATATCACCTAAGTTCTTTTTATTGAATTCTTCTCTCATTAAAAGGAAAAATTGGCATTTTTCATCCTTAGATTTTATAGAGTAATACTCTTTTTGAATTTCTTTAAGAGAATTGACTAGTTCATCTGGATTGTCTCTAACAGTTCGATAACATGTAGTTAAATCTGGATTTATGTCGTTAATTACTGCAGTTCTGATGTTTCTATATTTCTGCAGCATATGGAAGAGCATTGCACCGCCGCCCACAAAGGGCTCAATGTAAGTGACGTTCTCCCAAGTGTCAAAGTCAGCTGGAAGTAGTGCTTCCAGTTGGTCAATGAGTTGTGATTTACCTCCAACCCATTTGACAAATGGTTTCGCTTTCATTGAATAATTTTTAATATTAATATATGCAAAGATAAAAAATCTTATAAATCTAAAGAAATTTTTGCAAAGATAATATTTAGGTGTGTCAAAATATGAGACAGGTGAATAATATCTTTGCATTTTTAATTTATGTCAAAATTTACTATATTTGTATAGTGATTAATTAAACCAAAAACTTATGAAAACAATTAGAACTTTTGAGAATGTGGTGGAGGCAGAGATGGCTCGCCAAGTGCTAGAGAATGAGGGCGTGAGAGCTTGTGTGATAGATGGGAATATGGGTTCTATGCTTTCTGTGGCTGTGGGTGGAGTGAAACTTGCAGTGGACGATGCCGATGTGGAAAAGGCTGTAAAGATTTTAACTAAAGAATAAATAAAGCAAAATATATGGATTGGAAAGAAGCATTGGCGGGGCTGCAGGTGCCTCAGGTGGAAACTCAGGAAGAGGAACTTACAGATGAAGTGAAAAAAGTGCAAAAGACTGCACTGAATATTTCGTTTCAACGTCGCAATGGCAAGCCTGCTACTATAATTACAGAGTTTGAGGGTACAGACGACGAGCTTAAGGATTTAGCAAAATTCTTAAAGGTGCAATGTGGTGTGGGAGGCTCTGCTCGTGGGGGTGAGATACTTATTCAGGGCGATGTGCGTGCCAAGGTGAAAGATTTACTAAAGGCGAAAGGTTATAAAACTAAAGGAGGATAACAGTATATGCCTATAAAAGTTTTAAAAGCATCTGCAGGTAGCGGAAAAACATATAGACTTACAAATGATTATATCGATTTGTTGGAGAAATCGGCACATAATCAGATACTTGCTGTAACTTTTACCAATAAGGCTACAGAAGAAATGAAGTCGCGTATTGTGAAGGTGCTCAACAAGCGTGCAAAGGAAAAAGGCGATAAAGAAGCTTTGAATTATCTTAAAACGATACTTCACGATTATTCTCATTTCAATATTTCAACTATTGATAAATTTTTTCAGAAGATAGTTCGTTCTATGTTTAGAGAACTAGGTTTTAACGGATTATACAACCTAGTTTTGGATAAAACGCAGTTAATAGAAGATTCGGTAGATGAAATGCGAATGAATCTAGATCAATATAAGAATGCCTATAATTTGCTTTTAGAACATGCATTAGAAAAATTAAAAGAAGGTAAGGATTGGTCTTTTTCAAAGGAGTTGAAATCGCTTACATATTTGCTGTGGAAGGAAGAGTTTATGAATCTCACTCCAAGCGACTTGAAATGCTACACTTACGACAATGTGAAAAACCTATTCTTAGAATGTGCTACTGAAAGGGAAAATATTCTTAATGAATGGGATGAACTGGCTACTAAAGCGAAAAAATCGTTTACAAGTGTTATAACAGACTTAAAGAAGGGTTCGTCTTCTGGTATTTTAACTCGCTTAGATTCTTTTATAACTAGAGATATAAAGTTTTTTACAGAGAAACAACAAGAGAAACTTTCGCTAGAGGGTGTCCTTACAAAGGAAAATTATAAGAAATACGGGGGAGATTTGATAAAAGCAGGTTTTCATGATGATATTGCTGCTTTTGCCGATAGTTACAATAAAAATCTAAACCGCTATTTTACCATAAATGCAGTGGCCTCTCATGCTATTTATTTGCCTGTAATAGTTGAAATCCATTCACTCATAAGAGAGAGATTGAAAGATAGAAATGAGTTTTTACTTTCTGAAATGAATCATTTGCTTGCAGGTATGATAGGTGAAGATGATGCTCCTTTTATCTACGAAAAGGTTGGTACTCATGTAAAAAACTATCTGTTGGATGAGTTTCAGGATACATCTTCGATGCAATGGAAAAACTTTATTCCACTAGTGACTGAATCTGTGGCAGTGGGCAACGACAACCTTGTGGTGGGCGACGTAAAACAAAGTATTTACCGTTGGAGAAACTCCGACTGGAAAATCTTGGCGCATCAAATAAAAGAGAAATACAGAAACAATTGTGTTGAAGATACCCTGGAAGACAACTGGCGTAGCTTGGAGGAAATTATTAATTTTAATAATGGTTTCTTCGAAAAATTGGTAGAAAATTTGGCGGATGCAAACATAAAGAATGTGTATTCTGATGTGACGCAAAAGATAAATGTGGAAAGAAAATCCTCAGAAGGTGGATATGTAAATTGGAAGGTTTGGAACGAACAGCCTAAAGCTGAAAAAGTAGATTTTCAAGAGGAAGAACTTAATGCTCTGTATCATGACATACAAGAAGTTTTGTCTAATGGATATAACTTAAATGATATAGGCATTTTGGTGAGAGATAAAAAGAAGGGCGTTTTAGTTTCTAAATATCTTTTAGAAAAAGGGATAAATGTAATTTCTTCGGAGAGTTTGCTGGTGTCATCTTCAAATGATGTAAGGCTTTTGGTGCATCTTCTTAAAATGTTTGTAAACAAAAATGATGATGTTAATAGATTTGTTTTAAATAATTTACGAAAATTTTCAGAGCAGGAAACTGAGGCTATATTGAAGGCTTCAAATTTGCCACTATTTGAACAAGTGGAAAAATATATTGAGATTTTAAAATTAAATGAAGTAAAAGAATCTATAGTTTATATTCAGGCATTTCAAGATTTGGTGTTTGATTATAACCAAAAGCGTTCTTCTGATATAAATGGTTTCTTGTCGTGGTGGGAATTGGAAGGTAAAAATATTTCTATCGAGGGAGCAAGTGGAATAGATGCGGTAAATATTCTTACTATTCATAAGGCTAAAGGTCTGGACTTTCATGCGGTATTTGTGCCATTTTGCGAGTGGGCTTTAGGTGTGAATAATGAGATTAAATGGTTTAGAAACAATGCTTCTACATTTACAAATTATATACCATTATTGCCTCTTCAGATAAATAAGGATTTAGAAAAGACAGATTTTAAAGCTGAGTACGAGGAAGAAATGCTATATAAAAAGATAGACAACTTGAATCTTATTTATGTGGCACTTACTCGTGCGCGTGATGCTATGTATATTTATTCGGCACCAGGCACGGGACATGAAGTTTATAAATGGGTGTCTCAGGTAATGAGTAAATACGTGTGCGATGAGTTATCTGATGAAACTTTGTATAAAAGCTATTCTTTTGGCAAATTGGAGCCTCCTAGAAGAGAGGAAAAAGAGGAAGAAAGTGGAAAAACAGAGTCTTGTGAATGTGATTATCCTTCTATAGATTATAACAACGTGGCTTCTAAAGTGAATTTAAGATTTCAGACAGAGTCTTCGTTGCGTCAGCACCAGGGTAATGTGCTTCACGGAATTCTTCAGTTTGTGAAGATAAAAGAAGATGCTCCAAAGGCTGTGAAAAGAGCTGTTCGTATGGGTCTTATTTCAATAAATGAAGTTGATTTTGTAACAAAAGAGTTGGATGAGATATTAACCAATCCACTTACCTTTGAATGGTTTGATGGTACTTATCCTATTGTTTGGAACGAAAGAACTATAATTTCTAACGAGCTTTATCGTCCAGATAGAATTATGCAAAAAGACGATGAATTGCTTGTGGTGGATTATAAATTTGGTGAACAAAATGACAAGTATTTTGCTCAGATAAAAAACTATGTTAAACTCTTAAACAAAATGAAAAAATCCTCTAAGGTGCGTGGTTGTATATATTATCATAGAACGAAAACCGTGCAATGGATATAACAATAAAGCCCGATTTTTTAAGTCGGGCTTTGTTATTGTGGTATTTTCTTCTTTGTTTAATCAAAGTCAAATACGTAACCTACAGAAATGAAGAAACCGTCGGTTTTTAGATTGCTTCTGTGTGATTCTTCTCTCATAATGTTGAATACACCTAAATTGTAACCCAACGTAAGTCTTGCTCCCATATATTCTGCGCCAATACCAAAGTGAATTGCACAGTTGAATGGGTGTAAAACCTCATCAAAGAAATTGTCATTGTACTCATCTACATATTCTTTGTTATCTAGTTTGTATGATTCAATGGAATGACTTCCAACTCCAGCAGAAAGTATAGGTCCTACTTCTAAAATTATACTTGCTTCTCTAATAGGTAGTTTGCCTACTGCGTAGATAGGAACTTGTAGGTAATAAAGTCTAATTTCTTGTTGTGCACTAATAAAATGGTTTTGACCAAATAATTCGTTTGATTGCACGGAAAAACCATTCATCGCAAACCCAAAACCAGATTGAATATCTAAGTAACTTTCTACAGCTTCGTATGTTACTGTAGGAGTGATACTAAATCCACTAATGTTGTTTACAACTTGAGTTTTACCATCGTATTTCCACATTGCACCTGTGTTTTCGTATGCCACATTAATACCAAATCCCCATTGTGAAAATACTGGTAGAGAAATTAGCAATAGTGCTGACAATGTTATAATTCTATAAAATATTTTCATAAGTTAAAGTATATGGCACAAAGATAGTATATTTAGGCAAATAAAAATTATTTTTTTAATATCTTTGTGTGGTTAAATACAATAAGTTATGAAAATTGCATCAGAAATTTTAGAATTGGTAGGAAAAACTCCCTTGTTGGAACTATCTAAATATTCTAAAAACAAAGGTTGTTTAGCTCGTGTTATTGCAAAGTTGGAATATTTTAATCCAGCTGGCAGTGTGAAAGACCGTGTGGCACTAAATATGGTGGAGCAGGCAGAAAAAGATGGAATTTTGTGTGCCGGAGCCACAATTATTGAGCCTACAAGTGGCAATACTGGTGTGGGTCTTGCAATGGTGTGTGCTGTGAAAGGTTATAATTTAATCTTAACAATGCCAGAAACCATGAGCGTGGAACGCCAAAAACTGCTAAAAGCATACGGAGCAAAAATAGAACTTACTCCGGGTGTAGAGGGTATGCAAGGTGCTATTGATAAAGCATTGGAGCTTCGTGAATCCATTTCTGGTGCTGTGATTTTGCAACAATTTGAAAACTCTGCAAACCCTGGTGCTCATTATAAAACCACTGCTCGTGAAATTATTGAGGATACCGATGGCAAGATTGATGTGTTTGTGTCTGCTGTGGGGACTGGTGGAACAATTTCTGGTACAGCCAAAGCGCTTAAAGAGTTTAATCCAAATATCTACGTGGTAGCTGTGGAGCCTAGTGAGTCTGCTGTGCTTTCTGGTGGCAAGAAGGGTGCTCATAAAATTCAAGGCATTGGTGCTGGGTTTGTGCCTACCATTTACGATGCTTCTGTGGTAGATGAGGTGGTAACAGTATCTGGTGACGATGCTATGCAGACTTCTCGTGAGTTGGCAAAGACAGAGGGTATTCTTGTGGGTATTTCTTCTGGTGCAGCTGCATGCGCTGCTGCAAGAATTGCGTTGCGTGAGGAGTTTGAGGGTAAAAATATTGTATGTATATTACCTGATACGGGGGAGAGGTATCTTTCTGTTTACGAGTGAATTTATAGGGTGCTTTTCTCGTTGCCCTCGTCCTCAAAATCCTCGAGTACCCCGCGTACACTCCGGTTTTTCGGACTTCGGGACGCCTAAAAATCCCTCCTCTAAATTCACTCTCATAAGTGTGCAATTTGATATATTTCAATGTAAAAATTTTTACATCGAAATATAATACGAACGACTAAATATTAGATATGAAATTATCAAACATACTAAAAAACAAACAACTAATCCTTGATGGTGCCATGGGTACGATGCTACCAAAGGTAGAAGGCACAGAGGAGGAAAAGGTAAGAAAAATCCACAAAATGTATGTGGATGCAGGGGCTGACTTTATTACAACAAGCACCTTTACCGACAATGCTCTTGAAAATATCGAGGAGCATAGCACTCGTTTTGTGAAGATTGCACGTGAGGTGGCAGATGAGGCTGGCAGAAAGGTGTATGTGTTGGGTAGTGTTGGTCCTGCTAGTTTTAGTCTTACCATGCAAGAAGATGCTTCGTTTGATGTACTTCAGACTGCATATAAACGTCAGATTAAAGCAATGGCAGAGGCGGGAGTTGACGCACTTATTTTTGAAACATTCTTCGATACACTAAATAT
>CALDPN010000137.1 GCA_937911235.1 uncultured Bacteroidales bacterium | reverse complement strand
GTAGCAGCGTCCTATAAAATAGGTTCCCTTAGTTAAATGGATATAACAAGCGCCTCCTAAGCGCTAGTTGTGAGTTCGATTCTCGCAGGGAACGTTTTGAGAGAGTAAAAAAGTGATGAAGATTTCATTGAAATGTTAAACACAGAATATAGTTTATCAGATGAAGTTGAAGACCATCCTGCTTGGTACTTTCAAAAGGTAGCTAATAAAAAGGCAGAGGAAGTACTTAAAGAAGATGATTTATATACTGCTGAAGATTTTGCAGAATATTTTGAAAAGTTTATAAAGACTACAGTAGCAAAAGTAACAAAAGAGGAAAAAGATAATGACTGAATATAAACTTGATAAATTAAGTTTTCTAGAAAAAGAACCTAAAGGTATTCATCTATTAATGTTCAGTGCCAGATGGTGTGGCTCTTGTCGTGAGATGAAGACTAAATTGGCTGATAAAGGTTTGCCGATTCCTGCTTATGAAGTTGATGTAGATACTCAACAAGGAGGAAGAATGGGAAATGAATTAAATATCAGAACCCTACCTACTTGGTGTGTTATGGATTCAGGAAAGTTACTGGACAAGAAAATGGGTACTATGAATACCAATGATTTTTTTGCTTGGCTAGATAAATATAAATAAATTTTTTGTATTGACAAACTCCTTTTGTTCTGTTATCTTAGAATAAAAGGAGTTTTTATTATGAGTGAAGAACTAAAACGAAACAGAGGGCGTCCAGCTCGCCCGATAACACCTCAAGAGCGAGCAATGGTGGAATATATTAAGAAAGGACTATCAGATAAAGAAGCAGCAAAAAAAGCTGGTTTAGGTTTTTGTTCTTGGGTTTATCGTAGAAGACTTGAGAGTGCTGGTTTATTGTCAAAAAGAGAAGATAGTCGTTTACAAGGACCATCTTTGCTAATGGGTAGAATGTGGGCTGATGGAGATGGATATTCTGAAATATCTCGTGAATTAGGCGTTAGCCGACAACGTGTACATCAAGTTATTAAAGTTTTGAAAGATAAAGGTATTGTTAGGGAGACAAAAGGTGGAAAACGAGTTTTTGTTGGAGAATAAAAAATATCTTCAAACATTGATTGATGAATATAAAGAGAGAGAGCAACAAAAATATTTGGAAGTTATGGGTTGGCTTAATGCTTATCATCCTTATCTGTATATTGACCTTACAGCAGCTAAAGACTCTAAAGGTGATATTGGGTTTATAGGTGTTGATTCTGCATTTGGAGGTATATCTGATTTTGGCATAATAAAATACTCTGAAGGTGCACCCAGTGTAATTTATAATGGATTTCATTTTATTAATGAACATTATCGTAACGATATATGGAATTATGCATTAAAATTAATTAAAGGGGAAAACTAATGAACGTGTATGTAAAAACAGGTAAAAGTATGACGGGTATGGTTGTTACCGGTGATAACAATCAAGTATATATGTATAAAGCTTTTCAAAATAAAGGTAAAAACGAACAAGAGCAAATTTTGTTAGCGGTTAAACAAGGTGTTTGTTTTTCAAGAAATAATAAAATTAAGTATGCTACAAATAGTGTCAATATCTATAGTGATATAAAATTCAATATCGATTCAATAAATAAAGATGAATATTTAAATAGATTTAATTATTGTTTTTCCACAAAAGAAATAGAAACTGAACAAGAGAAACAAAGAATGGTATTGGCTACAAAAGAAATAGTAGCTGAAAATCATAGATTAAATCTAATAGGGATTAAGAGTCGATGAGAAATAACAATCAATTAGGGCAGTTAGATGCTTTAGCTCTGTTCTCTGATATCTTGCAGGTTTATAACACTTATTTAAACATCAAGCAAACATCTACTGATACCATACTAAAAGAATTACAGTCTCAAGATAGAGACTATCTAACAAAAATTATTGAAAAACAAGATGAAATAATCAAACGTTTAGAAAGAATAGAGGAGAAAATAAAATGAAGGGTTCAAGTAACGAAGAATTAAGGAATAAAATTAATAAGTTAGAAAATGACTTGTTATGTTTATTGTTGGTATTATTAAGAGTAAGCCCAGAACATGCTGATTGGATAGATGAACACTGGGGTGGATTTTTGGCTCGCAAGGATAAGCAATGAGAACTTTACTAGCTCTTTTACTCTTTTCTTTAAATGCACAAGCGGCAGACTGTTATGTAAAAAATGGTGGCAAGCAGTTAGTTTGTGGAAATGATGAAGTCAAGGTGTTATCAGACGGCAGGGTAAGTGTGAATGGTGTTAGCTATCGTAAGACATATATTGGTAGAGGTAGAGACAAGTATGTTGGTGGAGGTAACACCATAATAGTAGAAGACAATGGAGTTTATGTTAATGGACATAAATATCGTTGTTATAGTTATGGCAAACGTATCAGATGTTTAGATAATTAGTTATTAGTGTTTGTTTTATCATATAATTAGCTCAATGTTTAATCTAGATTGAGAGTTAATTATGGCTGACGAAGAAGTTTACTATTCTGCAAAACACTGGGCGAAGAAATCTGAGAAATTTGCCAATGAGACCAAAGACGCTAAAGAGTCTGCAGAGACTGCCATTGCTTTAGTTGAAGGCTTTGATACAACTGTAGAGCAAGCTAAAACCGCAATTACAAGTTTAGCGACTGAAGAGAAAAACAATATTCGTACTGTTGGTGATGAAGAAGAAGCTGCTGTTACTAGTGCAGGGACAACAGGCGTAGCGAATGTAAAAGCCGCTGAAACAACAGGTGTTGCGAATGTAAATAAAGCGACTAGTGATGGGGTTGCTCAAATTCAAGCGGAAGCCACAGGCTTTGTTAACACCAGTAGCAACCAAACTGTTGGTGGACAAAAGACTTTTACAACTTCTCCTAAAATAGTAAACCCTTCAGGGCAAAACACACAATTACTGCTAAGTGACGCTACTGCAAATTCTGAAATCGGGGTAATGCAAGCCACGAGTAATGGTAAAAACCAGTTTCTAATAAGATTTGGTAATGGAAACAAGTATCCTTTTGTAATTTCTCAAGATGTTTCTGATAGTTCCAAGTTTACTTATCAACTAATAAGTTCGCCAGCGGCTTCTGATAACTCAACATTAGTAGCCACAACAGCGTGGGTGAATACTCGTTTAGGTGGTACTGGTGTTACTTCAACAGAACTTGGATACTTAGATGGCGTTACATCTAATGTTCAAACACAGTTAAATGCAAAAGCTCCTTTGGCTAGTCCAGCTTTAACTGGAGCGCCGACAGCACCGACACCTGCTGTTGCCGATAACAGCACTAAGATTGCTACGACAGCTTGGGTAACATCCAATAGTACTAAGAACAGCTTCAAGCCTAACTGGGCTGGTAAAGTATCTGTATCACCTAATACCAATTATACAGCACCTAGTAATGGCTCCTTAGCCTATAAATGTAGTGTTTGGAACAGAACCCCTAAGCTTACAATAAATAGCGTTGATATATTCTCTTATGGTGGAAACGTTATTGCTGGTTTCTTTGGTTCTGTGCCTGTTTGTAAAGGTGATGTCATCAATCTTTCAGGTGATGGTGAGGCTGTTATATATTTTGTACCATTCAAATAAGGAGATAAGTTATGGAAGAATTAATTGAAAATGTTATTAAAACTCCAGTTGAAGAAGTTGTCATAGAAGAAGTAATTGACATGCCTGAGGAAGAGCCAGTACTAGACCCTGATGAGATTATCACAGAGGACTTTGGTGTTATCTGCAAACAGGACGGAGAAGTTACTGCTTATGGTTTTTGGGTGGGTACTCGTGCCAATGTTCAAAGACTTGAAGAATGGGCTGAATATGGCTATGAAAAAACCTCTGATAAGTATGTTCAAGGCTATGATGGCAAATGGTATGTTGAGGGTACAGAGCCTGAAAAACCAGCTCCAACTTATGAAGAAATAGATGCTATGCGTGTTCAGTATAGACAACAAAAAATAGATGACAAAACCATTGCTCGTATGCGTAAACAAGCTAACGAAACTTGGACAGAAGAAGATGAAAAAGCTTATCTCGCATTAGATGCTGAGGTTACTGCTTACATCGAAGAAAATTATCCTTATCCCAAATAAAGATAAATAACATAAATTATTTAAGGTGTCGAATTTGACACCTTTTTTATTATCTTCTATAAAAAACAAAATAAAGTAAAATCAATAACTTAGCTTAATTTTTAGCTAAAAAGTTTATAGTTTTAAAAATTTTTAAATTTTGTCAGATTTTTAAATATTTACACAAAAGTGATATATTTTTTGTGTAAAGTCAAAAAGACTTTCAGTTCTATTGGAAACAGAACTTCGGAAACAGGGAATAATTATGTTTATGCAACCAAATATCACAACAGAGAAAACATCTATCTATAACTCTGGCTTTATAGCTTATGTTGTAGGAGATGATATATATCAAATGGATTACTACGGCGGAAACAAACAAGCTGTAGGAAAGACTATGCGTGCTTATAATGAGTTGCAAGAACTTGCTAATAAGTATTATGAAAAGCTCGTTGAGCTTGGGATAATTCCTAAAGAGAAGTCTCCGGAAGAAGTGGCAGAAGAAAACGCAAAACAGTTTGAAGAAACTAAAAACACGTTGCGTCAAAATCAAGAGCTGATGGCCATGATGATGACACAAATGCAACAACTACAAGAAACTGTTGCCTCTCTTCAAAAAGAGACTTCTCTGAAGGAAACGAATCCTCTCTCTGATTTAAACTCTACACCAGATGTAAATTATTATTTGAATAAGGACATTAACAATGGATATAAACCTACCGACACTATTAAAGACTTTAGCTCTGAATCTGGTTCCAGCCGAAAAAAGGAAGGCTCTAGAGGAGGCAATAAGTAAAGCTCAAGAGGCTATCTCAAGTGCTGGAGATAATCCTTTACAAGCCTTGAAGAATAATGGAGTCTCTGTAGATTTCTTACAAAAAATCAAGAAAAATCTTAATACGCCATTAGCAAATACTATTCTCGCTAATACCCCAATCAGTCCAGAAGAGGCTGAGAGGCAATTAGACGAGATAATAAGTGGCAAGCCTGTGGTTCCTGTTACAGAGCTACCACCTCCCTCTCAACCTCGAGTTTATTATGGGAATGTGACAACACAGGAACAGAAAAACGAGTTGATGAATAAACTACGAAGAGGTCTAAAAAACCTTTAGTAAAACATATTATTAATAAATTATTATGAGGATAAATACTATGAACGAATCTATGGGAAATGTCAGCATGGGCTGGGTTGTTTTCATTATTCTGATTTTGTGGGTGTTCCTTGGTAGAGGTTTTGGTGGATTTGGTTCTAATTATGGTTATGACCCGACACCAAATTGCGATGTCGAGCGTAGAAACTTGATATCTGTAGCTGACACTAATTACAGAATTATTGAGCAAGCCAATGCGACCAGACAGGTGGTAGAGGCAACAGCTAATGCAACTCAAGAGAAAATTGATTTTTATGCTTATCAGGACTTAAGAGATAAGCTCTCGGAATCTCAAATGAAAATTGCTGAACTCACAAATCAACTCTTCGTAAAAGACCAACTAGCTCCAATTACAGCTTCTATTTCTGACATTAGATGTAATATGTTGGTACGTCCAAATGTTACTGGAGTCGGAGTTAGCTGCCCAAGCCAAGCTATATTGAATGGTCTAGGTATAAATGGCTACAATGGATATAATTGCGGCTGTAATGGTTCTGTATTAGTATAATACTTGACTATTTCTCTCAAATGTCTACTATAGGTTTTATACCTATAGTAGACGAAAGGGAGGTCAATGATAAACATTGGAGATGTTTTTGATAGATTAACAATCATAGGAGAGACAACACCTATAAAAACAAAAAGTAATTCCTTTATTCGTGTATATGTTTGTAAATGCAAGTGTGGAAACATTAAAAATGTTAGAGAGCATAATTTAATATATGGACACACAAAATCTTGTGGTTGTTTACAGAGAGAAACATTAATGAAAAGAAATTTTTCTCACAAAAAATCGAAAACAAGATTGTATGACATTTATCAAGGTATGAAGAAACGTTGTAAAAACAAAAACGCTACGGAATTTAAAACATATGGAGGAAGGGGGATTATAGTTTGTAAAGAATGGGAAGACAGTTTTATGGCTTTTTATAAATGGGCGATGGCTAATGGTTATACTGATACACTAACTATTGATAGGATAGACAACAAAGGTAATTACTGTCCTGAAAATTGTAGATGGGTGTCTTACAAACAACAAGCTAACAACAGAGCTAATAATTTAAAATTTGAATTGTCGAATAAAACATATTCTCTACAAGAATTAGCTGAAAAGCATGGGCTGTCTTATTCTTGTCTTTGGCAACGCCTAAAGAAAGGGTGGAGCTTGAAAGACGCTTTAGATAGGCCTCAAAGAATTACAAAATCTAAGAGGTCGACTTAACTAAAACTCAGAGCAATTGCTCTTGAAAGGAATATTATTATGACTTGTAACGAAAGATTAATAATTAAATCAACTTCAATCGTGATTTCTGGCACGCAGTTGGTTATCAATATACCAGAAGTTACTCTCGTAAATCACCAAGAATTTAGATTGGTGTTGTGTCAGAGTATACCTGCTTTAGCTGGTGTTAGCCAAGTAATACTTGCAACTCCAACAACCACTATAGAAATGAGAGTACGTACAGGCAACTATTTGCGTGCAGACCAAATCAAATGTCGTAGATGTTATGATATGGTATACGGTACAGACCCTGTTCATGTATCCATGTTATGTTGCTTACCTCGTAGTTGCTATGATGTAGCTTTCCCAGCAGGTGATGCGACTGGAGCTGCAACTACAGAGCCTGTAGAACCGACTCCGGCATTTACACCTGCAGTAGCTTCTGTTTCTTCAAAGAAGAGTAGCTAGCGATGAAAGGTTTGGTGACATTTTTTGGTGGAATGCTTACCTCATGGATTGCTTCCACAGAAGAGGGAAAAGAGTTTGCAAATAAAGCTATGAGCTATGGTTTCAAACTAGCTAAAGAAAAGCTCTTACCTCAAGTAACATCTTTCTTGTCATCAAATACAGATAAAAAGGATTGTAAATAATGCATACTTTTAAACGATTGATGCAAAAAGCTGCAGACAAAAATCTTCCTACTGAAAAGATGTTGGAGATTACAGACATTATAGGTATGTCTTTACATGATTTACCTAAAGAATCCAAAGAAGAAATGTATTTTGATTTGGATATTGCCATTTGTGGCGATGAAATGTCTCGTGAAGATGCTGAAGATTATGTAGAAGATTTTAAAAATGAGGATGGTACTGAAGGTGCCCATTGGAGTTATGAAGATGTTGAAAAATATCTTCGCACGAAAGGAACACATGCGCATACAACCGCACAAATGTATGTTGTAATGAACATGTTACATTCAGATTACTATCCTGTAATTGAAAACCTTACATCAGATATTACAAAACAAACAGATGCGTATTATCAAATGGCTTGTAAATTCTTAAATGATATTGATGCTAAAAAACACAAACTTAAAAGATATAAACACTTTATTTCCGACTAAAGATAAGGGAGCTTTGCTCCCTTATTTTGTGTTTACTTATAAGCTGTTCTACTTCTTAAGTATTAAAGGAGAAAAACATGCACGAATCTTTAAAGAACTTAAAATCGTCTAAAGAAATTAAAGAGTTTATTGCACGCTGTGGTTCGCAACGAGCAGCGGCAAGACAACTAAATGTACCTCGCACTACATTCCAAGACCATTGTAAACGAATAGCTCGTAAAGAAGCTGAATGGGAATTAGAAAGAGAACGCCCAACATACGCTAATAAGGTTTTGTATCAGGATATAAAAAGAATTGAACGCAAAGTGCGAAGACAAAAAGCAAGGAGCGACAATGCCACCTATGAGTTTAACAAAGATGTTATGGATATTTTATCTAATTACAACTTTCACCAACCTCTTGGTATTAAGCCTAACAGTAACACATTCGCATCTGACGGGGGTTCTGTTGGTATTATACAATGTTCTGACTGGCATATCGGGGAGTGTGTTAATCTTAATCATAATATCTATAATTTGCAAGTGGCTGCAAAAAGATTAAGTACATTCTTTATAGAATCTCTTTCTCTTTTAAAGAATAAAGGCGTTGATACTGTTGTTGTTGCTCTGACTGGAGACTTGATAAATTCTCCTCGCAGACCGGATGAATATTTGACGAACGCTAAGAATAGTGCAAAATCCTTTATTGTTGCACTTGATTTGTTAAATCAGTTTTTAGAAGAATTATCAACTCACTTTAAGAAAGTTATTGTTGTTGGGGTTTGTGGAAATGAATCTCGTCTTGATAAAGAATGGGGCAATGTTCAGCAGGTAGTGTCTAACAACTTTGATTATATGTTGCTACATGGGTTATATGCAATGAACCGAGCAGACAATGTCAAATTTTGTTTAGACCAAAACCCATTCGAGACGGTTGTTAATATAAATGGAACTAATATATTAGTTACGCATGGAACAGCAATAAAGCATCCTGAATCTGATGTAGCTAAAATATTTGCAAAGTTTGCAGCTAATGATACAA
>CALDPN010000136.1 GCA_937911235.1 uncultured Bacteroidales bacterium | reverse complement strand
ATAGATACTCTGCCTGAGCTTGTGAAGGGATGCGGCGGAGTGTGTTTTCCTGCTCATATTGACAGGGAAAGCTACAGCGTAATTTCATCCCTGGGTGATTTTCCGCCTGAGCTTGCAGTCGGTGCGTTTGAGCTTACACCGACGGCAGACGAAGAATATTATCTTGAAAAATATGAAAAGCTTAAGGGCAAGAGGCTTGGTGGTTTCTGTAGAAGCAGTGCTAAGCTCACCCACGGTATAAACCTTACCTTTGTATGTATATTGAAATGCTACAGCTAGCATTTCGTCGTTGTTAAGTGCAGACTTAAGCGAGATATAACCCAACTCTTTGTTTAGCACATAGTCTGAAGACTCAAGTTTGCGAGCACCCTCAAGTTTGACGAAGTCGGTACCCGACTCCATATTCCAGCCTCTTAAGTAGGTGTCTATCTCATAAATATCTGGCAAACCACCTGCAGATTGCACTACCTGAGAGAACAAAGTATTGGCACCATTCGAAGGCACTGTGCCAGTAGAAGTAAACGCAGAGTTATAAATGCGCTCTGGCTCACCTAAATCGGCAAAACCCACCACATTGGTAGTATTTTGATAGTTTATAGAGTTTTTGTTTGTAACCCAAACCTCAATGTTTGTAACCGACACACCAGAAGAAATATTTGGCACATTCTGCATCCATTCATCGTAGTGTGCGCGGAAGAAATGAGAAAGGAAATAGTGACGATTTTCATCGTACTCGTCTATTGGAATACGAAAATCGGTGGTTTGAGCACCAGTTGTGTTAATAGTTTGAGACTCAGACTCTTGTTGAGAGATAACAGCACTTACATTAAGTTTACCAAACTGCAAATCTGTTTTAAAACCAAAAAGAGAAGTATTACCAGTAATAAGAGAACCAGTAAGAGGCATACTCACATTACCAGCTTCTAGTTTTTTGATAATATCGTCTTCCTTACCCTCGTATTGAAGTTTAAGCATCGATTGGTCGAAGTCGAATGTAGCTTCGGTATTGTAGTTGAGACCAAAGTTTAGTTTATCGCCCACCGAACCACTCACATTAAGCTGAATTTTTTCGTCGAAGTCGAATGTAGGCGCAGGATTTTGAGAGCGTTCGCTTAGTGCAGGGTCTTTAAGCTTTTTAAATTGCAGAGCAAAGATAAGCTCCACAGAACCTTGTAGTTTAAGTTGCACACCACCAGGACCAAACACCTTGTCGGCAGGGCCAATATCAAACTTCATATCAGTAAAAGAAATTTCGTGCTTTTTGCCCTTTTCTTCACTTACTCTTGCTTTATAATACTCTTGTTGCGACCTTTGCGCCTGATACTCGGCAAACTCTTCACTAGTAAGATAAAACGGAGTGCCAAGAGCCTCATCGCCCACCTTCGACACAAAGTAGTATCTATCGGTATCTGGGTCGTACACCACCTCTGTTACCACATTGTCTGGTATAGGAAGCGACGCAGGAGTAGAAACATTTAGGTCGCTATGGTCTTCAACGTAGTTTTTAGGAATATCAAAACGAAGCTCAGAATCTTCATTATTGGCAATACTATCCCCTGTTGCCTGAGCCATGGCTACAAGCGAAACAAAAAGCATTGCTAATATGTAGAAAAACTTCTTCAAGTTAGGAGTTAGGAGTTAGGAGTTAGGAGTTACAGCATCTTGAGTGCTTTTTTGATTACTTGTTCTACTTTTAGGTCTGGTTCTTCAGCTAAGATTGCAGACACCGCCTTTTGAGTGGCAGAAGCAGTGAAACCAAGCATCATAAGCGCAGAAACTGCCTCGTTTTGTATCTCGGTAGATATTTGAGGAGCCTTTGGCGCAGAAGATACACCTGCCGAAGCAGAGATTTCAAGAACCTTGTCTTTAAGGTCTAGGATAATACGTTGAGCAGTTTTTGCCCCAATACCCTTCACTGCCTTGATAAGATTGGCATTGCCAGTTTGAATAGCATCACAGATTTCATACACAGAAAGCGAAGAAAGCACCATACGAGCAGTGGCAGCACCCACCCCTTGCACAGACATAAGTAGAAGAAACATACTTCTTTCTTCGGCTGTTGCAAAGCCATAAAGAGTGAAAGAATCTTCACGAATTACCTCGTAAAGAAACAACTTTGCATCAGTTTTGCCTTGAATAGCAGTATATGTAGAAAGAGAAATATTTACACCGAAACCTACGCCATGCACATCTAAAACGGCGTATGTAGGTGTTAAAGAGGTGATTTCACCATTTATATATTCTAGCATAAAGAAATTTCCTTTTTACGAAAGCCACAAAGGTAATAAAAAACGTTGTATTTATAAAAATACAACGTAGAAATAGTAAAAAAATTGTATAAATAATAACAAATTTTAATCATATATACGATAGTCAATTTCATCTATCACACAATATGTAGGAGTATTTAGTCCGTAGTCGCCAATATCTGTGCCACTGAAAGATATAGAAACCTTATGAACTTCTTTTCCTAGCGATACAAGACTTACATTAGCCCAAGACTTCTCGATAAACGATTTTCCATCACGAAAATCTGCTAAATAATAATCTACAGAGCCTAGATTTTCTCCACAAGCGTTGTATCCAGTAAATGTAACCTTGAACCAATCACCATCTTTGTATGCACGGCAAGATCCAAAACCATCATCACCTGTTTTGATAGCCCAATATGTGTATGTAGAATTTGCCACTCTCACATATTCTACCATTGTAGGTTCTGGCAAAATAAAGGTTGCATTATTACCTTCTGTGCTAGATACATAATCATTGTAGTGCACCACTGCAAAGTTTCCCTCTGGTTTTGGGTACGAACTATATTGATTTAAAATACCTGTGGTAACAGAATCGTTCAGATTTGAAGGATAAATACCACCATTTGAATATCCACCATACTCAGATACCCACTCAGAAGTGAATACAATATCACCAGATTTAAATGCGCCTAAAAGGTCTGCATCAAAATAACCAGCATCTGGAAGTGGTACATCATCAAAGTCTGCACGGCCATAATAATATGGAGGTTGACAAGCCACCATCATTACTATTAAAGAAGCTAAAGCAATAAGTTTTTTCATTTTTCTAATGTTCTATAGTTGGGTCGTATTCATTTATACGATCTTTATTTAGATATTTCTTAGTTTCAGATGCTACCACCCCACTCAGAAGCAGAAGCGACACAATATTTGGAATAGCCATAAGGGCGTTAGCACAGTCGGAAAACACCCACACAAGGTCTAGTTTTGCCACGCAACCAATAAAGATGGCTATAGACCAAATTATTCTAAAATAGACTAACACCTTTTTGCCACCGATATATTCAAGGCAACGTTCGGCATAGTAAGACCAACCTAAAATGGTTGAAAACACAAATGTAAACAGAGCCACGGTAAGTAGCGGACCACCCCAAGCATGAAGTTTGGTAAAAGCAAGGTTGGTGAGTTTTGCACCATCGTGGAAGTTGATGTCTGGATAAACTATCACACTAGTTACAAGCACTATACCTGTTAATGCACAGATAATAACGGTGTCCCAAAATGTAGCAGAGGAAGCAATAAGCGCTTGTTTCACAGAGTTTTCGGTGCGAGCAGCCGCAGACACAATAGGAGCAGAACCAAGACCAGACTCGTTAGAGAAAAGTCCACGAGAAATACCATAACGCATTGCAAGCATAATGCCACCACCAGTGAAGCCACCAGCAATAGCATCCTTTGTAAATGCATATTTAAAGATATACTCAATAGCAGTGCCCACATATTGATAATTAACAATAAGAATTGACACGCAACCTATAATGTAGATAACAGCCATAAAAGGCACAAACACTTCACATACACGAGCAAGCCATTTGATACCACCAAAAGTGATGAAACCAATAAGCACAGCCATCACAATACCTGTAATATAAGGCGAAACACCAAAGTTTTCGTTAAGAAGCACAGACACAGAGTTGGCCTGATTCATATTACCAATACCAAAGGCTGCAGCCACAGTTGTAATACAGAAGAAAATAGCCAAAGGCTTCATTTTAAGCCCCTTTTCAAGCACTACCATAGGACCACCTATCATAGTGCCCGACTCTGTTTTGTAGCGATATTTCACAGAAAGAAGAGCCTCGGCATACTTTGTAGCAATGCCAAACACCCCAGTGAGCCAGCACCAAAACACTGCCCCCGGACCTCCCAAAGCAATAGCAGTGCCCACACCAATAATGTTTCCAGTGCCCACTGTAGCAGCCATTGCCACCATAAGAGCGCTGAAGTTGCTAATGTCGCCACCAGCCTTGCTACCACTAAGAGTCATTTTTATGGCAGAGCCTATATGACGTTGCACCACACCTGTTCTAAAAGTTAAAAACAAGTGCGTACCAAACAATAGGACAATCATAGGTACACCCCAAAGAAAGCCACTAAAATCTGATAAAATATTAAGGAAAAACTCTTGTATCTCAGCCATTTACCTTACGAAGTTCGAAGTTAGTACCCAGATATTTTTCACGAACCACAGGGTTTTCGGCTAGTTCTTCAGCAGTGCCCCAGAACATAATCTTACCCTCAAAAAGCATATATGCACGGTCGGTTATACTTAGAGTTTCGTGCACATTGTGGTCGGTAATAAGGATACCAATATTTTTATCTTTAAGTTTAGCTACAATATTCTGAATATCTTCCACCGCAATAGGGTCTACACCAGCAAAAGGCTCGTCGAGCATAATAAACTTAGGCTCAATAGCAAGACAACGAGCTATCTCGCAACGGCGACGTTCACCACCAGAAAGCTGAGAACCAAGACTCTTACGCACCTTTGCAAGGTGAAACTCCTCTATAAGAGACTCAAGTTTTTCCTTTTGATACTCCTTAGAGAAATTTGTCATTTCAAGCACAGCCTTAATATTGTTTTCCACAGACATATCACGAAAAACAGAAGCCTCTTGTGCCAAATAACCAATACCTATTTGCGCGCGGCGATATACAGGATATTTAGAAATATCTAAATCGTTAAGAAAGATTTTTCCCGCATTAGGCTTCACAAGGCCAGTTGTCATATAGAAAGTGGTGGTTTTACCAGCACCATTAGGTCCTAGAAGCCCTACAATTTCGCCTTGAGTCACATTAATAGAAACGTCGTTTACCACAGTACGTTTACCATAACGTTTCACTAAGTGCTCCGTGCGGAGAATCATCTTTTCTTCACTCATAGTATATTAAATATAGTTTTCGTTGTCTTCTAGCATACTCACGTCGTTTACAAACTGACGAATGCGTTGTTCATCAGAAGCCTTGCAAATAAGTAGAGTATTGTCTGATTCTACTACGATATATCCCTCAAGACCTTGCACCACAGCAAGTTTGCCCTCAGGAAGCACAATAATATTATCGTTGCTATCGTATGTAAGACCTTTACATTTTAAAATAACATTGCCATTTTCGTCGCCTTCGGTAATGTCTTTAAGAGCACCCCAAGTACCCATATCAGACCAACCATAGTCGCCAGAAAGCATATACACCTCGCGAGCATGCTCCATAATGCCGTAGTCGATAGAAATATTTTGGCAAGTTGGGAAAATATCATCGATAAAAGATTGTTCCTCTGCGGTGTTCATTTTGTCCATACCAGCCTCAAATTTTTGAGAAATCTCAGGAAGGAATTCTCTAAATGCAGCGTCGATAGTTTTAAGACTCCACATAAACACACCAGAGTTCCAGAAAAACTCACCAGAGTTTACAAACACTTTAGCAAGCTCAAGGTTTGGTTTTTCGGTGAAAGTTTTCACAGGCTTGAAGTCGCCCTCAGCATCCACAATAGCTTGAATATAGCCATAGCCTGTTTCAGGACGATTTGGTTTAATACCAAGAGTAAGCAAGCTGTTTGACTGAGAAACAAAGTTAAGACCACGCTCAATAGCATTAAGGAATTCCATTTCCTTGGTAATAAGGTGGTCTGAAGGAGCTACTACCATATTGGCATTTGGATTTATAGCCTTAATGTGGCTCATAGCATACGCAATACATGGCGCAGTGTTTCTACGGCAAGGTTCAAGAAGGATTTGACTTGGTTTAATGATAGGAAGTTGTTCCATAATCAAGTCCTTGTATGCAGCATTACTTACTATAATAATATTTGAAGCAGGAATAACTTTAGCGAAACGGTCGAATGTCATTTGAAGCAGCGAACGACCAGTTCCGAAAAAGTCTAAAAATTGTTTTGGTTTATTGTTTCGTGAAAATGGCCAAAAACGGCTTCCTACACCACCCGCCATTATCACACAAAAATTATTGTAATCCATAAATATTTGATTTTATTTTGGCAAAGGTAACAAAAAGAATTTATGCAAAAAAATTTTCATATCTAAAAAAGAATAATTACCTTTGCCGTGCTTTTAAAACAAAGCGCCATACCTGCCCAGATGGCGGAATCGGTAGACGCGCTGGTCTCAAACACCAGTGGATTCACT
>CALDPN010000135.1 GCA_937911235.1 uncultured Bacteroidales bacterium | reverse complement strand
AGTGTAGATAAGTCTACACCCAATTTATAAACATCAATTTGTTTATTGTCTAATTCTTTAGCAAAATCAAGAACTTCTTTGTTAGTTAGGTTAAAATCTTTTTGAAGTAACCCGAAACTCTCTACTAAGGCTTTATTCCTTTGCTCACTAATCATTGCAAGATTCTGTTCCTCAAGGGTTTGCATGCGCTTCAGAATTGCAGGGTCTACGTTTTGATTACGAGCTTGGACATTTAGCCCAGCATCTAATAGACGTTCAATAACTTCGTCCTCACTATTTACTCCCATCATTGGTTGTAATTGCTTAAATACTTTTGAGTATTTATTTATAGTGGAACGCATTTCTGCAAATGCTCTTGCTTGTCTTTGATTATCTTCATCATCGACTGGATTATTTGCAGGTGTTCCTAGATTGTCATCATCTCCAGTATTGTCATCTACATCATCCCCAACAGGGTCTTGTGCAGGATTAACTGGTCCTACGACATCAGGATTTGGATTTGTGTCTACTGGATTAGTTATTGTTGCAGGGTCTGCAGTTGTGGCTGTGCTATTATTAGCATCCGCGCCAGTGTCAGCAGGTGCTGCTTCTCCTCCTAATTCATTAAACAACGCTTGATAATCTTCTGCCCCAAACATAATATCCTCCTTATCAATATAGTTGGCGAAACTATAGAGGTGCGAGTTACACGTCAAATTAACAGGTGACGGACCTATACTCAGCTAACATATATATACCACAAAAAAAAGAACTTGTAAAGTTCTTTTTATTCGAATTGTTGTGAGCCCTCGTTAGAAGCTGCTTGCATCTCTTGGAAACTACCTGCACCTGCCTGATTGCCCATCGCAGGTTGCCCTCCTTGCATAGCTGCATCAGGGTTCTGTGCTTGCTGCATTGAATCAGTAACCATAGCTAATGCTTCTTCAGGGTCAATACCTTGTTCAATAAGTCCTGCGAATTGGAATAAGATTTGAGTTACTTGTTCAGTCATATCATTATTACGTTGAATATTTATACGACTCATAATTAAATCCTTGAATGGAATATCTTGCATTAATAACCATTCTTCCATTGTGATTATCTCAGGTGTTGGTTTATATTGTACTTGTTTTTCAAGTAGTATATTAGCAGCCTGAGCTAATCTCATTTTATTACGAGGTAATTCTGTTTGAATATTTATTGAATAATCAAAGCCTATATTATTAGGGATATCTGCAAAGTTAACTTCTTCGTTACTTATCTTATTAGTTGTTAAATCTTTAACAGCATAAGTACGTTTGTCTCCATATCTAATATAGAATTGGATAATAAGTTCTGTTAACTTCTTAGTATACTCTTCATATAACTGAATCTTAACTTCGTCACGACCAGTTGCTCTAGATATTAAAGCATCCATACCCCCAGTAGTTTGTACTGAGTTAGTATCTTTACCTGCATATTGGTCTGTAACACCTGACTTATCCTTAATATCATATTCTAATCTTTGTGATAAGACATCTATTGTAGGAGGAAGGTCAGGAAACTTACCATAATGTACAGCCTGAGAAGCATCTCCATTAACAGGGAATGTCTTATCAGCATCAGCACCGTATTGAGCAAACTGTCTAATGTTTATTCCCGATTGTGTATTAACAAACCTAGGAGGACGTTGCGCTTTGTAAGCGTGTGTTGCTACGATACTTGACAACATATTATAAGCTATATAGTTTTTAAAAACTTTAGCTGGTTCACTGACACCAATGATGTCTGAACCTGGTTCATTACAGTATAGCTCAGCAAATGGGAATGAAACTGGTGCTATCTTTTCATTAACATATAGCACATATTTCTTGTCCAATACGTGAATCTCGGCTATCTGTACTTTCTGACCTTCGTCCATATATTTAACCCAGAATGTTTGAAGTAAATGATATTTGTTTTGAGCCTTGTTAGACTTAGCTCTATTATTATTTGCTTCATAACTAAGTGAAGATTCCTCAGCTCCTAGGTTATCGCCATATACTTTATAAAGTTCATCTAATCTTTCTTTATAAATTGGAAGTGTACGTAGTGTTGTGATATGATAATCATCCCAAACTACTACGAATCTTGAATGGTCTAAGCAATCTGCATAAGGGTCACGCATATATTTCATAGGGTCGATGTTTTTTAGAACGACATCACCACGATAGAAATAACTATTAGTTCCACCTAGCACTTCCTTATTCCATCCTACTTGTGTTATACCTATATTGAATAACGCCGCACGTTCACCAGCTTTACGTTCATACTTAGCAACGTGTATATTTTCCCATATAGTACTTAACACACGGTTAATTTTATTACAAGTTTCTACTTGTTCTTGAGCCTTAGGTAGTAACTCTGCGTATTTACCAACAGTATAAATAGATGCAACCAAGTTTTCTTTTATATAGTTGATATGGTTTGTTTCAGGAAGTACTTGGTACTTAGGGAACTTAGCAGTGATTGTTTTCCATAGTTCACTACGGTCTGCTCCATCTAATAAGTTCATACGTTTACGAACATTAGCGTATTCATTATTAGCCATATCAAAGAAATCATTAAGGTCTTGTAATTTAACTCCTTCAGGAAGTAAATGTGCACCTGATAAATCTTTTATTTCGGATTTCTTACTATTCTTCGCCACGAGTTCCACCTCCTGTCATTATATTATTTATTTCATCTATGAAAGTTCCCATATCCGCATAGGCTTGGTCCTCTTGTGTGTCAGCTTTGTTCATAATTTCTGACATATCAGGAACTTTCTCTACAACTTTTTCTTTTTGTTTGTGTGTAATCTCTATTCTAAGGGGTTTATCTTTAATAATTAAAGTTAGCACCACACCTAGAATAATACCTAATATTGTATCCATACAATTCTCCCTTCTAAAACTCATATTCAGGGACACCGAACTCATATACTACCTCTGATTGTACGTCATCATCACGTAGTTGCCAAGGTGTCTCTTGTCTTTTCTTTTCTTGTTCGTCAACTTTAAAACCAGACCTAGTGAACACGCCGTAAGTTAAGTTAGCAGGATTATTAGGCAGTTCCATAGCTATCCATTCCACAGGGTTGATGGCGTGGTTGTTCTTATCCACAGGTTTTACTTGACGTTTCTTGTTATCAAGTGTTCTTTCTTCAAACTTATACTCTCTGAACTGATTAATTGTGTACACACAGTTGTCCATTATTAATAAACGTCTCGCTTCGAAGTAAGTATTAAGGCGAATGATACGCGCATCTAAGCCAACGTGTCCATTCTTAAACATAATTCCAAACTCAGAGAAGTGAGTCGCTAAATCTTTCTGATTAAAGTCTCGCTTATTAGATTTAGGGTCTATGATTGGCTGTGTAATCCAGCCTCCGATAGGAATATCAGCAGTTTCTTCCTTGAATCTTTCAGCAAGTTTCTCGATATTAAGGTTATTCATTACAACTTCCTTGTAAATGTAAACAATTCCCGCTTGCTCGTCTACAGCACCGAAGATAAACACAGCATCGTCGGATAAACCGTAGTCGAAAGCCACGATTCTACGCCAGTCCTTGTTAATTTCGAACCAAGGTACCACGCATTTCATAGCATTTGGGTAGACTAATCCCTCTGAATAGAGGAACGAAGACTTAACATATCTGTTAACCCACCACTCAGGCTTATTTTTACAAATCATATCGATATAATCGTTAGGCAAGAAGGTGTTTACCTCTGTTGTGGCTATGTGAGAGGATATCATTCCGTCTATTTCGTTGATATCTTGCTCATAATAGTCGCTGTTACTACCGTGTTGGTAGATAACATCACTACAAAGTAGCAAATCTGTACGTATCCAACCCGCATCTGGGTTAGATTCCACTACGCCTTTACGCCAATCGTGGTCGATTACAGGAATTTGGTGTCCATCACGGTCAGTTTCATAGATAATATCGCCGTTTTCATCACGTTTTAGGGTCGTTGCATTAGTATTACGCAGACGAGTCTTCAACTGATGGAATGATTCTGCCCCTGTTTCAGACCCTTCGACTATTAACCAGTAGGTTAAGTTGTTGGAACGTAGTTTATTAGGGTCATCAAGAGGTCTGTAACTTAAGATTGCTCCGTTAAGTAACACCATCTTCTGATTTTTTACTGAGTAATCCGCCACAAATGCTGCAGGTATGTCTTTCTCCAGCTCCTTTTTGATTGTTTGCTCATATTGGTAGCTGATGTTAGCCGTAACCATAGCATCTGCATTGGGTGTAATCAGTAAATGCTTTTCCAAATCTTTGTAATCGGTCATCGATTTACCTGTACCATACCCTCCGAAGTTACCAATTAGCTTATGTGTGTCCTTATGAACAGCCTCTTGGTGTGGTAATGGTACGTAAGTGTCTATAAATGTGTTACATTTTGTACACTCTAACCAGAAAGATGACGGTCCACCTGCAAAAGATGTCGCAGGTTTGAGTGGACTGTTACATCTTGGGCAGGCAGTGAACCTTCTAATCTTCCTTGTTTCCATTTTTTAATCTAGCTTTGATAGCTTCTATCTTAGCTAATGCTTCTTCTTTTTGTTCAGCAGTAAGTTCTTCGAATCTTTCCTCGATTTTCTTAACTTCTAATTCTAGTATCGCTTCTTCATCTAAATCCATTCTGATTTCTCTGTCTGGAATTAGTTGTTCTAATACAGATGATGCCATAAAATTATAAGCATCGTAGATGTCATTAAGTGCTTCAGGTTTTTGTTGCTTGAATGCGAATAAGATTTGCATTGTCATTGATTGTAACAGTTGCATTGCATTGTTAAAAGTTAAATCTGGAGACGCAATTAAATTAAATTTTAATAGGTCTTCATTTTCTTTTGTAACAAACCCTCCTAGTAACTGAATGATATCTTTAAACTCCATATCATTTAATTTTAAATTCATAATAATCCTCCTTTATGATTAGATTATAGCATAAAAAAAGAGATTACACAATCTCTTTTTACCAAGACGCTTGACCAAACAGATTACGTGCTTCGATTTGGTACTCTGGTTTTATTAAATAGTAAAGTAGAATTTCAACTAAATCCAATGGATGTGCAGTTCTACCTTCTAATTTAAAATTACAAAAACCTTGACGTAGGTAATTGTTAATGTCCTCTCTGCTTACAAAGTGTTCTCTTTGTTGTGCCACATAGAAAGGACAATTAGAATGTTCACATTGCATTACATCTTCAGGTGTTGATTCCAGTTGACATTTAGATAAGTTAATGTAATGTTCCATTCTATTTGGACAGTTTGGAATACAAACCGCATTACAAAGTATTTCTACTTTTTTCTTATTTCTAATTTTCTTTAAGAATTTTTTATTTTTATTTAATACATAATCTAATACAACTAACTTATAATCTTTTTCTAGTTCCTTATTAAATTCATCAATATCTAATAAACGTTTAGTAGTTGATGAAATAAAAGTGTACTCTGGAAAGTTTGTTCTCAAGTATTGTTCTAATACTGGAGAGTTACAAAGTATTTCATTCTTTCCATTATTAAACATAGTTGTAACCATATTACAATAAGTATCATAAACATGTTTTTCTTCTAACAAACAATTAGTGAATGTAAATCTAACAGGAATACCCGCAGCTTCCATTCCATCTCTAATTGCTTCAAGTTGCTTTTTAGACATAAGAGAGAATATCATACGCCCTCCATTCCAAATACAACTTCCTGGTGCTCCGTAAATAGAGCCTATTTCTAAGTTATCGTAAAACATTTCTCTTCTATCTCTGTATAGAGATGTTAAACAATTATAGAACGGCGCACGTTCAAATATTCCTGGTAAGTGGAATATCGCTTTCTTACAATATTTTTCCATAAATCCTCCTAAGCAGTTCGCTTCCATATATATACAGATAAATATGGAGGCAAGTTTGTAAATGACGTAGCACTTCCTGTACTACCTGTATTACCACTAACACTATGTGTGTGGTTAGCACTATTACTTCCTGAATTAAATGCAGAACTATTTGCTGTACTTCCAGATGCTGCCCCTGAATTAAATGCACTACTATTAGCAGTAGAACCTGAGGCTGCACCAGAGGTACTCGCGCTCGTAGACACACTGTGTGTGTGAGCTCCTCCTGAGTTAGTCCAGTTCCCCGAACCTGAGAATCCGTCATCAACAGTACCCATAACGTAGTTCCAAGCATTTGGACCTGTACCGAATCCCCAAGACTTATAACATTGGTGAGTGTGGCTACCTGCTGATGCTGCTGTACCTGATAAAGCAGGGATTGAATGTTTATGTGAATTTAATCCGTGAGAGTGAGCTCCAACACTATGCGTGTGTGAATTGAGTCCGTGACTGTGCGCTCCAACAGAGTGTGTGTGGTTTGCTGACTGGTTACCTGATGTTATACTCACTGAGTGATTGTGACTAGGTAGGTTAGCAGTCGCTAGGGTGGTGTTAGCTGCACCACCTGATGTTCCATTAGGATATGTCGAATTACACCCTATAAGAAACTGTCCTTCGATTCTTTCCCAAGTTCCACCAAATAGAGTAGCAGGGTTAGATTCAACTACACTCATATAGATAGAACCTACTGGATATATCTTATTCCATACGCTATTTATAGCATCGTGTAAAACCTTACCTTGTTTTGCAGATAGAGCCCAGTCTGTTAACTCTGAGTCTATCCCATCATATATTTGTGATGGACCTGCTGGACCCTGAGGTCCTACTATAGCAGGTACTTCAACCCATTCACCTTTTTCATTTTTAACTTTAAATATTGCCATAGTATCACCTCCAGTATCCTTGTGCTATAAAATCTATACCTGCTCTACCATCAATAGTACCTCCGACACCGAAGTCATAGGCTTGAGTGTAGAACAAATATCCATTTACGTGGTCTACAGTAGTTTCACCACATCTGCAGAAGGAACCAAGCCCTCCTGCAAAGTAGGCAGTAGCTGTTACAACAGGTGGCTTCTTGAATAGTTGTGGAAAATACCAGTAAGTAGTTTTACCAGAATAATAGATACTTCCGTATGCTTGATTGAAATTACTATCAGCAGCGGCCAATGGAATATAATTAGTGCATTCCATTCTTCCGTCTCTATATTTAACCCAAGAACCGTAACCGTTTTCACCTTGTTCTACGATATCATTAATCAATATATATAGTCCATTATGATTAACATAGACTAAATCTAGCAAACTTCCACCTTCAGTAAAGAATGCTTCGGTTGCTGTATTTAGATTACGTGCATTTAATATTACATAACGTGTATCAGCCGTAGTAGTAATTGTTATAGCTTGTGGATAAACACCACGTTCTGTAGGTCTACCTAAGAAAGTCTTAGAGGCATCGTATTCTGCGATACTTAACCAAGGGACTTTTGTACCCACAGTATCAACTATTTTAAATGTGTAAACTGTGTTAGGTTTAACAGCAATGAAATCTGTACGCATTTCTTCATCTGCCGTTTGTCCTGCGACAGCACCATCTAAAGCAATATAACCTGGATTCAGTGCACCCATATCTAGATGGTTTACTGCTTTCTTAATCCAAATCTTTTCGCCGTTAGTAGGAGTATCGGGTCCTACATATACAGTTATTTTCTTTTCTAAATTTTCTATATTGTTCTCAGCAGTTTCTAAATCATCAACCATCATAGCAAATGCGTCGTTTAGAGATTTAGTCTCCCCTGATAATCTAACTATATTACTTTCTACATCTGTACCGTCTGTCATCTCAACTTGAGATGCGTTAGCTATAGACGTAGGGTTGTCGTCTGGAGATATCCATACATTAACCGTAGGGTCTGTTGGAGTTTCTTCTCCTACGTAAACCCCCGAAGCTCCTGTTGGTCCAGGGTCCCCTTGAGGTCCTGCTGGTCCGACTGGTCCTTGAATGTTACCTACATTAGTCCAAGAGTAAGTTGTATTACTCCACACATATAAGTATGGTGGAACTAGGTAGGCGTTACCTGGTATATCTGTAGGGTGTGCTTCTACTAATTGCTCGTATGTGTCAAACGAACCTTGAATAGTTACGCTGGTTCCTGGTGTACCCTGTGGACCTACTGGTCCTTGAATACCTTGGATACCTTGTAACCCTTGAGGTCCAGTGTCACCTTTGTCACCCTTGTCTCCTTTATCCCCTTTGATACCTTGAGGACCTGGTTCTCCTTGAACCCCTTGTGGTCCCATCGGACCCATAGGTCCCATAGGTCCTACTTCACCTTTAGGTCCCTGTGGTCCAGGTGGACCTGATGGTTCGAATATATTGAACTGTGCTAATGCCATATAAGGTACTGTTTGATAGAATACATCAAATGTGTTTTCGGAAACCCAATAATGTTTAAGCTCAGTACTTAATAAGTCGTACCCCATCTCTGGTGCAACCGAGGGTGTATCAAGTCCATACTTCGCAGTGAAGTAGGTGTTCTTCATTGGCTCTACTTGATAGAGCTCATTCGTATTTATATTGCGTGCATATAGCGCCATTGTGAATCCCCCTTAACTGTTCAGCCAAATCTTCGGCGATTTGCATAGCTGTTATTGTAAAGAATAGTGTGAATCCTAATATGCAAGTCACAGCCGTTGCGTAGGCTATCAGTAATGTGTCTTTCATATAATCACCTCTAGGGTAAGTATACCACAGAATCAAAAACAGAGAAACCATTTCTGATTTCTCTGTCATAACTTTTATTCTATTAGTTACTTGCAGACATCGCTGCAATAAACTTTGATGCAATCAGCTTCTGCCCCTCTGCGTTTGGATGAGGATCATAATTATAGTTCAATACATCTCCTTGAATATATTTTGGATTAT
>CALDPN010000134.1 GCA_937911235.1 uncultured Bacteroidales bacterium | reverse complement strand
TTTGAAAAGACTTTTGGTTATAAGGCAGATACTGATACAATTAACCAGCTTATGGGAATTGTAGGTAATGTTATTGGTTCAACTATTGAAAATTCCTTTGATATATTTAAAATGTTTAAGAACTTTAAGCACCAAAAAGAACTTAAACTTAAATAAATATGGAATGGTTAGATTTTGCTATTGATTCTATTGAACACACAATGTTTATTAGATCGATAATTTATTATTTATTTATTATTATTATGGTCTTAGTCATCTTGAAACTCTTTGTTTCTTTGATTAAGCAAGTTATTAATTTATTCAGAAAATGAAACTCGCAAAAGTTATTAAAATTATAGTTGCAGTTCTTACCGCTGTACTTACTGCAATTTTGGATGAAGAAGAAAATAATCCTGCTACAGAGAATAAATAGAACTATTTATTTATATCTTTGTTAATACAACAAAGGCAGGGAACCTGCCCTGCCTTTAGTTCTTTGACGTATTGAATATGGACTTTATTTTTTTTGGCAAATTTGTTTACAAATGTGAATTATTTGTAAATCAACTTAATAACACACTATAAATTGTATAACTTAATTGTTTAATCTTTTAACAAATTTAATATTATGTTTAAAATTTCTTTCAACTCAACTCACATTTCAACTCTAGAAACAGAGAATGAAGCTATTGGTTTGGCACTAAATCTACATAATGTATCAAACATTCCGCACAACATAGTTGTTACAAAGGATGAAGAAGAATTTATGTATTTCATCCAAAAATGATAGGTTTATTTGCTCGCTTATCTAAGGGAAGTTTTCATACAGACTTCCCTTTAGAAACCGAATTTGAATTTTACAAATTAGTTTATCAACTTGAAAGTAGCATTACTGGTGTTGCAGATTTACTCTTAATGTGTGGTGAACGTGTCTTAATTTCACGTCCTCTTAATAAAACCCCGCGACGTGTTTTCAATCATTATACACAAAAATGGGATGACTTTGAGTATTTCCGTACTCATTCCTTTGAGTACCCATTGCAACTCCGTTTCCTCTATGCTACATACGTTCAAGATAATTCATTGCTTCAATATGGATTTTTCTAAATGTATTCCGTCTTCTCAACCAGATCGATTGGATTCTTTACTTCTTCGTTTCCTTAAAGAGTTTGAAGATAACTTCCACGTATGTTTAAAGATTAATTCCGCTTTCCGTTCTCCAGAATGGGAAAAACTTTACAATCGTGACGGTTCTTCTGCTCATTGTCTTGGTAAGGCTGTAGATGTTCATTGCCCTAATAATGTTTTCCGCTATCAGCTTATTAAAGCTGCTCTCCAATTCGGTATTAACCGTATTGGCGTTTACAGAAACTTTATTCATCTGGACGTTGCAACCTCAAAAGACGGTAAAACCCCTTGTTGTATTTGGTATGGTTAAAATATGAAAGCAAAATGGCTAAAATTACTAAGGCTCGTGCTGCGGTTATTGCAGAGTTTATTGATGAGCTTGGTCTCGTTCCTAAAACATTAATCACCAAAGAAGTTTTGGAGTTAATTCATAAATCTTGGGAGCGAGAATTACAAGCCCAGAATCTCTCTAAGGCTCAAAAACAAGCTTGCGAAGATTATATTAAAAAACTTTCCGAGCGCGCTAAACGACGCCCACCCCGTAAGGTGTTGGATAATATGCAACCAATTAACATTAACCCTTTATTTGATAATCTGTAATGTGTCTTTCTCCTATTACACTTAAAAATAAGTCTTCACCCTATAAGCCTGTTCATTCTATTCTTGTTCCTTGCGGCAAATGTGTAGAATGTCTGCAGAACTACCAGAATTCTTGGTTCGTTCGGTTTTACTTTGAAGCTATTTCACACACTAAAGCGGTATTTTTCACACTTACTTACCGCCCAGAGTCTGTTCCAGAACTTGTAGATAATAATGGTGTTGTCTATCGCACTGTATATAAAAAACATCTTCAAGATTGGCTCAAACGTATTCGCCATAAGATTGATAAAACTTTCAAATATTTCATTACTAGCGAGTACGGTCCTAAAACTTACCGCCCCATTATCACGGTGTTTTCTTTGGTTTAAATAATGAGGATATTACACCTGCTCTAGCTGATTGGCAAGAAAAATTTGGATTTACTCAGTCCAGAGACATCAATCTACTAGATATAAAGGATGTTAGCAGTTCTTTGCGTTACATTGCTAAGTACTGCAACAAAGAAGACTTTGAATATCAAGGAGCTTTACACAATAAGGTTTACCCTACTTTCCATCTCATATCTAAAGGTCTTGGCATTAATTGGATAACTACCTATAAGGATTTTATTCTTAAACGTCATTGCCAAAGTACTGATCACTGGATAGATGATGTTCTTAACCGTAGCCGTGTAGATATTAATGGTTACAAATACGCGCTTCCGCGTTATTACAAAACTAAACTTTATGGTCAAAAAACTTTGTTATCGGTGCGTGTTGCTGATAAATTGGCAGCTCGCAATGATGAGTTATTTGCTCAACAATTACAAGAATTACAAGCCCAGAATCCGAGCGATTCGGCCTTTCGTATTCTTGACAACGAAAATAGGCGTTTTTCTGCTGAGAAGTTTGAGAAATATTCTCACCAGCAATCCAATTTCTATAATAAATCACAACTTTAAAAAAATTAAATTATGGCTTTCAAACGAATGTTCAGCTACGCCAAGGTGGATGTACCTAACCGTAGCGGTCACAATGTGGACCATCGTCACGCTTTTAGTGCTAAATGTGGTACTCTTGTTCCGTCTTTCTGTGACTTTCTAATACCGGGTGATACTGTTGATTTGTCACCAAAATTCTCTGTCCAGATGGCACCCCAAGCCACAGACTTTATCGGCCGTATTTCTCTTCGTACGGAATTGTTCTATGTGCCACTTAGAGCCATCTGGGGCGGATGGAAAGATTTTATCACTTATGCTAGTGATGGTATTGGCGGCCCCTCCCCAGATGACCCTAACTATCACGCAAAATATTTGCCTGGCGCTATAGTTCCATCGGTTTTTAAAGGTTATTCTTTTACTTCGGATGTCAATATACCACTTGGTGAAAACCGTTCTGCTAAAATTGCAGATGCCCTTTCCGATATTGCTATTAAATCTATTCTTAAGATAGAATCTGGAGACGGTCCTTTTTATTCATTTAATGCTGATAAATTTGGCGCAGGTTCTCTTATGGATTATCTTGGTTTTAAAGTATCACAACAAACCTTTGACGATTCGGAATATAATGAATTACTTTTAAGTCTCTTTATTTTGCTTTCCGAGTTTGATGTTTCTTCAGTTGCTGATATTTTTGCTGGCACAACATATGCAGTACCAACTGGTGATTCTTCTTTATTTAATTTTACAGATTCTTTGCCTGAGTCTGCTTCTAGCACTGGTTATTTTATCTTTACCTTTAATGCTGCTTTTGACCGTCTTTCGGTTGAATTTATTCCGCCTACTTCAGTTCTTCCGTCTTCTAGTTTGATTATTAACAACATTTTAAAAGCCGTTACATACCACAAAATATTTGACGATTGGTACAGAGATGCAAGATTAATGAAAAAACTGTTCCCTAATGCTCTTGGAGACAACCCACAGAACCTTTTGGGCAATATTGCTTATATCACCAAATTTGGCGGTGGCTTTACTAAGAAGTATTATCAAGGTGACCAACTTAACTTTTATGATGGCAAAAGCCTATTTGACCTCCGCCAGAGGTTGTGGCAAAAAGACTTCTTCACTACAATGACTCAAGCCCCTCAGTCTGGTGACGCAATGAAAGTGCAAGTTATCCCAGATGCGGATAACCCTGCTATCTCTGGTGAGTTCACCGTAGCATCCTTGAGGTTGGCTAATGCAATGCAACTTTGGAGAGAACGCAACAATTTGGTTGATAGCCGATACGGTGATGTTCAGTATGCTCAGTACGGTGTTTACCCTAGTGATGCCGTTACAGACCGTGCCATTTATCTTGGCTCCAATACCGTTGAAATCTACAATAAATCCGTTTATCAGCAAGGAGAATATGAGGGTCCATCAAATAACCCAATTAAAGGTATCGGTACCAAATATGCAACCCCTATTGGTGTAGGTCAAGGCAATTTGTGTAACAACTATTCTGTTACTGAGCACGGTATTTTGATGGCATTAACATCTATTGTCCCAGAACCTAGTTATAGCTCTGGAACAAGGAGAGACTTCCACTACAATACCATTGATGACATTGCTTTCCCTCTATTGCAAGGTGTTGGAGACCAACCTGTATATGCACGCGAAATCATTGACACCTATTCCGGAGAGGGCGACAAAACCGTTATTGGCTATACCGGTCGTTATTCGGAGTACAAGTTTATCAATGATCACATTTCCGGTCTTCTACGTGACGGCCAGAGTCTAAGCGCTTTTGCTCTCCAGAGGTCATTTAGTGAACCGCCAGTTCTGGGTGCTGATTTCCTTGAGATTCCAGAGGACTATTTGGACCAAGTTTCTGCCGTAGGCGTGGAGAATAGCAAGTATGGCGCTTGGATTGAAAGCTATTGGCGCTATAGCAAGGTGTCTTGTTTGTCTGAGTACAATGCTGTCCCTACGCTTGGCCGTATGCCTGACGTTCACCAGATAACCGTAAGAAAAGCTGGTTCAAGACTTTAAAAGATAAAGCCCTTTCGGGCTTTATCTTAAAATGGTCCAAGTATGTAAACTGCTTTTTCAAAGCCTCTTAAAAAATGGTATAACTGAAAGTAGTTTTTAAATGAGTAGAAACAAGGTGTATCGGGTCCATTTACGAAACCTACACATTTATTGTGTTCTTCTATGTATACCGTATATGGACAAGTGGTGTTTTCGTTAATTTTTACGATTAATTTTTCTACTTCAATTTTGTAATTTGTTTTCATATTGCGTATGTTTTTTTAAGTTATTAATATATGCAATATGAAAATGTAGGTTTACAACGTGTCAAGGGTTTAACCAAAAAATACTCTTTGCATGCAAAGGAAGATTTTTTGTGCCCCTTTACACGTTAAGTAAACCGTAATTAACTTTGCATATAATTAATAACAAAATTACGTAATATGAAACAAAAATGCAATTACAACAAACTCCGCGATATGCGCGAAGTTGCACCGCATTTGGCTATTGACCTTGGCGAGTGCTTGAGAAATGGTACCGTTCCGTCTGGTGCGACTGAACCCGTTTACAACGACATTGAAAACACGACAGACGTAGGTGGTCGTATAGCTGACGTTTTCCAGAGTATTGACGCCGAGCGCGCAGCAATGGCACAAGGTAAGGCAGATGCTGCAGAGATTCGCACTTCTGTATCAAATCAGCAAACTCAAAAAGAACCACAGTCAACCGAATAATCGGTGCGCAAATTAAAATGCGCAAATCCGCCATACTACTTGAAATATTATGGCGGATTGACAACTACCTAAAAATCAACACTAAAATTTATTAAAAATGCTACCAGATGAACATAATGCTTATGCTTGGCTAGATAGTTCTCCAGATCATAACAAAAGCGATAACAAAAACGAGAATCGCGAAAACAAACAAATGATAAACAAAATGTTAAATTTTCTAGATATGGTTTAAAATGGGACAACTTGATTTTAGCGGTGCTATTGGTTCTGCAGTACAAGGTTTATTAAACATTGGTTCCACTGCGATTGCCAATAACACTCAAAGAAAAATGCAACGTGAGCAAAATGCTTTCAATGCTCAGCAAGCTGACTTAAACCGTCAGTTCCAGAGCCGAGAAGCTGAAATCGCCAGAGATTGGCAAGAACAGCAGTATAACCAATACTCTTCCCCTTCTGCGATGGTTCGCCAATACAATGAGGCTGGTCTCAATCCCGCGTTAATGTATGGTTCTAATCTCCAGAGTTCTACAGGTTCTACTTCTGCTCCCTCTGGTTCTGCTGCTTCTGGTTCTACTCCGTCCGCTTTTGCTGCCGACCTTACGGGTATTGCTTCCGCCTTTCTTGGTCTTGCTAAACTTAAACAAGATATTAAGGAAAGTGAATCCAGAGAAAATGCCAACAACGCTGCAGCTTTTGCAAGTGAGCGTTCTGGTCTTGCTGCTAATGCTGAAATTGGTCTAAAGCAATCACAAACACGTTTGAATAAACAAATTTCAAATCTTACTCAATCTCAAGTTCGTGAAGCTGAACAAAAGATTAAATTAATGCAATCACAAGCACGCACAGAAGAAGCAAGAAAACAATATCTTGTTGCTCAAAATGCTCTTGCTGCTGCATCTCAAAAGCAAATAGATTTAAAAAATAGTATTTCAGACCAATTTGAAAAGACTTTTGGTTATAAGGCAGATACTGATACAATTAACCAGCTTATGG
>CALDPN010000133.1 GCA_937911235.1 uncultured Bacteroidales bacterium | reverse complement strand
ACCCAGACTCTCGTCGTATTATTGTAAATGCTTGGAACGTGGGTGATATTAAAAATATGAACCTACCTCCTTGCCATGCATTTTTCCAATTCTATGTGGCAGATGGTAAACTGTCTCTTCAACTTTACCAACGCAGTGCCGACACATTCCTAGGCGTGCCATTTAACATTGCTTCATACGCATTGCTTCTTAAAATGATGGCTCAAGTTTGTGGCTTAAAAGAAGGCGATTTTGTTCACACCCTTGGTGATGCTCACATCTACGTGAACCACCTAGAACAAGTGCGTGAGCAACTTTCTCGCGAGCCTCGTCACCTGCCTACAATGAAGATTAATCCAGATGTGAAGTCTATCTTCGATTTCAAATATGAAGATTTTGAACTAAGTGATTACGACCCACATCCACACATTAAAGGCGTCGTCGCAGTATGATTGAGCTATTTTATAGGGTGATTTTCTCGCCTAGCTTGCATTATAAATCCTCACTTACGTTAGTAAGCTCCGGTTTCTAATGCTACACTAGTCTAAAAATCCCTCCTCTAAAAGTAACTCAATAAGTGCAAGAATTTAGATTCGTGAATTTATGATTACAATAGTAGTAGCAATAGACAAAAACAACGGTATTGGCAAGGACAACAAATTGCTTTGTTATCTGCCAAACGACTTGAAGCATTTTAAGCAAATCACCACTGGTGGCACTGTGATAATGGGTAGAAAAACATACGATTCTCTACCAAACGGAGCGCTTCCAAACCGTAGAAATATAGTGGTTTCTCGCCAAAAAGACCTTCAACTAGCGAATTGCGAAGTGTTTAATTCTTTATCAGATGCGTTCGCTGCGTGCACATCGGAAGAAAAGGTATTTATAATGGGTGGCGAAAATATCTATTCTCAGACCATTGCGAATGCAGATTGCTTAGAAATAACTAAAATAGATGGTCGCTTCGATGCTGATGCTTATTTTCCAGTGATAGATGAGGCTATTTGGGAGGTAGAAAAACAGGAAAATCACCTTGCCGACGAGAAACACGAGTATAATTATTCCTTTATCACATACAAAAGACGATAATTTTATCAACAATTTGCTGTTTATATGCAATTTAAGTGCGTGAAGTGGTTCACTTCTCGCACTTTTTTTGTAGTTTTGTAGCACTTAAACTCACTTTATCTTAAAATAATGGAAAACAAACGTATTAAAACAGCTTTGATCTCTGTCTTTCATAAAGAAAATCTTGATCAAATAGTTCTAAAATTACATGAGGAAGGTGTACGCATTCTTTCTACTGGTGGTACAAAAACATTCGTAGAATCTCTAGGCGTACCTTGTGATGCAGTAGAAGATTTAACTTCTTATCCTTCTATCCTTGGCGGTAGAGTAAAAACTCTTCACCCAAAGGTATTCGGTGGTATTCTTTGTAGAAGAGACAATGAAAGCGACCAAGCTCAAATAGCTCAATACGAAATTCCAGAAATCGACTTAGTAATTGTTGATTTATATCCATTTGAAAAAACTGTTGCATCTGGTGCAAGTGAAGCTGACATCATTGAAAAAATCGACATAGGTGGTATTTCACTTATCCGTGGTGCTGCTAAAAACTTCAACGACGTGGTTATCGTGGCTTCTCAAGCTCAATATGCTCCACTTTACGATATGCTTTGCAACAATGGTGCAGTAAGTACACTAGACGAACGTAAATTCTTCGCTAAAGAAGCATTTGCAGTTTCTTCTTCATACGACTCTGCTATCTTCAACTATTTCGATGGCGGTATCGACTCTGCGTTCCGTTATGCAAAAGACGACGCTAAAGCACTTCGCTACGGCGAAAACCCTCACCAAAAAGGTAGCTTCTATGGCGACTTCGACAGCATGTTTGAACAACTTCAAGGTAAAGAAATTTCTTACAACAACTTACTTGACATCGACGCTGCTGTAAACCTAATCGCTGAATTTGACGAAACTACATTCGCAATTTTAAAACACAACAACGCTTGTGGTCTTGCTTCTCGCAGCACTCTACTTGAAGCTTGGAACGATGCTTTAGCTGGTGACCCAGTTTCTGCATTCGGTGGTGTGCTTATCACCAACACTCCAGTAGATAAAGCTACTGCAGAAGAAATCAACAAAATATTCTTTGAGGTTATCATTGCTCCAGACTACGATATGGACGCTCTTGAAATCTTAACTCAAAAGAAAAATCGTATCATCCTTATCCAAAAACCTACAGCTCGCCCTAACAAACAATTCCGCAGCTTGCTAGGTGGTGTTCTAGTTCAAGAACGTGATAGCAGCACAGAAGGAGCAGAAGACCTAACTCCTGTAACAAATGCAAAAGCATCTGATGCTGAAATTGAAGATATGATTTTCGCTAACAAAATCGTGAAACATACAAAATCTAACGCTATCGTACTTGCTAAAAACAAACAACTTTGCGCTAGCGGTGTAGGTCAAACTTCACGTGTAGATGCTCTTAAACAAGCAATAGAAAAAGCTGGTACATTTAACTTCGACTTAAATGGTGCTGTGATGGCTTCTGACGCATTCTTCCCATTCCCAGACTGCGTAGAAATAGCTTACAAAGCAGGCATTAAAGCTGTTATCCAACCTGGCGGTTCTATTAAAGACAACCTTTCAATAGACTATTGCAACGAAAACAATATTGCTATGGTTACCACAGGTATCCGTCACTTTAAACACTAATAAAAACTATGGGTTTATTTTCATTCACACAAGAAATAGCTGTTGACTTAGGTACAGCTAACACCATTATAATCCAAAACGGTAAGGTGGTTCTAGACGAACCTTCTATTGTGGCCCTTGATAAAAATGACCAACTAGTGGCAGTGGGTAAGGAAGCGTACTTAATGTACGAAAGAACCAACCCAAATATTCGTACCATTCGTCCTCTACGTGATGGTGTGATTGCCGACTTCTATGCTGCGGAAATGATGATTCGCGGTATGATTAAGAAAATTGGTCATAGAAATAGTTTCTTCTCTCCTTCTCTACGCATGGTGGTTTGTATTCCATCTGGTAGTACTGAGGTGGAAATCCGTGCGGTGCGTGACTCTTCTGAACACGCTGGCGGTAGAGACGTATATATGATTTTCGAACCTATGGCTGCTGCTATGGGTATCGGCCTAGACGTAGAAGCTCCTTGCGGTCAAATGATTGTGGACATAGGTGGTGGTACTACTGAAATTGCAGTTATTTCTCTAGGTGGTCTTGTTTGCGACAAATCTATTCGTATTGCAGGTAACGAGCTTACAAGTGATATTCAAGAATACATGCGTCGTATGTATAACATCAAAGTGGGTGCTCCTACTGCAGAACAAATCAAAATTAAAGTAGGTTCTGCTCTTACCGAACTTCCAGAAGACGAAGCTCCAGACGAATTTGAAGTTATCGGACCAAACAACATGACATCACTTCCTCTTAAGATACCTGTATCTTACCAAGAAATAGCTCACTGTTTAGACAAATCTATTTCTAAAATGGAAGCTGCTATCATGGCTGCGCTTGAAAGTACTCCAGCCGAGCTTTATACCGACATCGTAAGAAACGGTATTTACCTAACAGGTGGTGGTGCTCTTCTTCGTGGTTTGAGCCAACGTTTATCTAACAAGATTAACATTACATTCCACGTGCCAGAAGATCCTCAACATGCAGTGGCGAGAGGTACTGGATTGGCACTTAAGAACATAGATAATTATTCATTCTTAATGAGATAAGAACCATTTTAAAGGGTGCTTTTCTCGTTGCCCTTGCCCTCGAAATCCTCGAGTACCTCATGTACACTCCGGTTTCTCGGACTTCGGGACGCCTAAAAATCCCTCCTTTAAAATGATTCTTTAAAAAGGAGGGAATTTTTTACAATTTATGGAAAATTTACTACTACTACTAAAAAAAGCTAGTTCATTGCTATTATTCCTATTTTTGGAATTGATAGCGATTTTGCTGATAGTTTTCAATAATAACTATCAGCATTCTGTGTTTTCTAGCTCTATGACAGCAGTAAATGGTAGTATTAGTGAACTTACAGGAAGTATTAGCGAATACTTCTACCTAACAGAAAACAATGAAGATCTGCTAAAGGAGAATGCTCTTTTAAGAGAAGAACTTCTTGCCGTTAAGGCAAAACTTGGTAACACATCTACAGATAGTTTACCAAAAACATATAGAGTTATTACTGCCAATGTGATAAATAATTCTGTAAACAACCAACAAAACTTAATTATACTAGACAAAGGTGAATTGGACGGCATAAAACCTGATATGGGTGTTATTTGCTCAACTGGTGTGGTGGGTATTATTAAAACTGTTTCAGACCACTTTTCAGTTGTTATTCCTATTATTCACAATCAGTCTAAAATTAGTTGTAAACTAGACTCTAGCAACAACTTTGGTTCACTAGTTTGGGAGAGTTCTGATTATAGATATGCCAAACTAACTGAAATACCAAAACACGTAAAAGTATCTATAGGTGAAAAAATAAGCACTAGTGGTTTTTCTTCTATCTTCCCTGCAAACATACCTGTGGGTGAAGTGATAAACGTGGAAGAAGCATCTGAACAATTCTTATCTATAGATGTAAAACTAAGCACAAATTTCCGCACTCTAACATACGTAGAGGTTATGGAATTTGGTTATAAACAAGAACTTGACTCTATAAATGTAGCACCATGAATGTAACTTCTATAAAATATATTATCCAATTTATAGTGGTAGTACTTCTTCAAGTGTTACTGTTCAATAATATGGATTATTTCTATCTAGTTAGTCCATATATTTACATTGTTTTCCTTTTAGACCTACCTCTAAATGTAAAAACTCCTAGCTTAATGCTTATTGCATTTTTGTTGGGTTTAACCGTAGATTTCTTCTCTAACACTATAGGGCTACATACCTTTGCATGCACCTTGATTGGATTTATTCGTCAAGGATACTTAAAGGTATTGTTTTCACATTTGGAATTTAAATTCCAAGAACCATCTATTTATCAGTTTGAAACAAGTGGATACTTGAAATATGCTGTTGGTATGGTTTCGCTTCATCATATTGCCCTATTTATGATGGAAGCACTTTCATTTAATAATTTCGGCTTTCTACTTCTAAGAATTATTATAAACATAGCACTTAGTTTACTTCTAATTATGTGTTATGAACTTTGCCGAAAAAAATGAGCCAATACAAAAGAAAACACCAAGATTCACATGCACGCCAAATAGTTATTGTTTTGGTGGTGATGCTTTGTGCTATTCTTTTTATTACTCGACTATTTTTTCTTCAGGTAGTGAATGACTCTTACAAAGACAACGCAGATAGTAATGCGTTCCTTAAAAAAACTATCTACCCTGCTCGCGGACTTATTTATGATAGAAACAACAACTTAATTGTTTCTAACCAACCTGTGTATGATGTAATGCTCATTATGCGTGAAATGGTAGATTTCGACACCCTTAGTTTCTGCAATGCACTTAATATTACAAAAGAAGATTTTGACATAAGAATTAAGGATATTAAAAATAAAAGAAAAAATCCAGGATACTCTAGATATACTCCACAGGTGTTTATGTCACAAATCTCTACTGCGTCTTATGGGCTTTTGCAGGAGAAAATGTTCCGTTTCCCTGGGGTGCTTACCCAACAACGTGTGCTTAGACAGTATTCTATGCCACATGGTGCTCATGCTCTTGGTAGTGTGGGTGAGGTAAACCAAAAACAAATAGATGAGGATTCATACTATGTAAGAGGCGACTACAAAGGACAATCTGGTGTGGAAAGAACATATGAAAAAGAGCTTCGTGGCGAAAAGGGAGTGGAAATACTTCTGCGCGATGTGCATGGTAGAATAAAGGGCAAATATATGGATGGTGCCAGTGATGTGGAGCCTGTGTCTGGAAAAAATCTTACCATGGGCTTAGATATGGAGCTTCAAAGATATGGTGAGCTGCTAATGAACGGCAAAATGGGAAGTATTGTGGCAATTGAGCCTGCTACTGGTGAGATTTTAGCACTAGTATCTTCTCCTTCATACGACCCTGCTCTGCTTGTGGGAAGAGAACGTTCTGCAAACTATGCAAGCTTATTAAAGGACAAACAAAGACCTTTGTTCGACCGTCCTGTAATGGCTCAATACCCTCCAGGGTCTACTTTTAAACTTGTGCAAGCTCTTATTTTCCAACAAGAGAAAATCATTAATGAGAATACTGCATTCCCATGTAAACAGGGATATTATTATACAGAGAATTTTTCTCTGCCCGTATTGTTATTATATCAACTTTTTAATCCTTTCCGCCGCATCCGCAAAAGCGGTTTTTGAACCGTGTGGGGCTGTCGGTCGGCAAAAAGATCGGCGGTGCCGTACAGC
>CALDPN010000132.1 GCA_937911235.1 uncultured Bacteroidales bacterium | reverse complement strand
TGTCTCAGGTGTAGGTTCTGGTTCTGGTGTTACATCTGTGCTATTGTTACCACCATCAATTTCTGTAGATTCTACTTGTAATTTGTGTGCAAATTCTTCTAATATATGCACTGTAACAGGGAATTTAGAATTGTTGTTTACAAAGTAATCTACATCAAGTGTAATTTTTTGGTTTTCTGTAGATACTATAGCTGCTTCAGGCATTGGAATAGTGTCATTGCCTTGTATTAGATACCATTCATATTCATCTCTGTCTGCAACGGTAAGGTCGTCTATTGTTACATATTGCTCATTTTCAGAGTCTTTAGTGTAGCAGTACTTAGAGGTTTTTGGAACATAAACTCTAACTTTGTATGATTGTTCGTGTATGTTACCGTTTGGTTTAATGATTTCACAAACATAATCTTCTTCTTTTGCATTGTGCACTGTGTGTTCCCAGTCTTCTTCACCAATATTTTTTACTGCAGGTTCGCCTTTTTTGCCATTTTCATCTTTTTTATACCAATTATATCTGCAGTTTTCGCATCTATATTCTTCTGGAACATAAAGTGTGATGCTACCGTCTTCTTTTACTTGAACTTCTTTTTCTTCTTCAGTTTCTTTGTGACAGTCTGTGATTTTTACTTCAAAGTTTTCTGTTGCTACAAGTGTGCCATTTTGATAAATTTCACAAGAATATGCAAATTTGTTGCCCACTTCTGCGTCTGTATGTGAAATCTTTATATTGTCTAATACTGCTTCTTGTTTATCTCCGTTTGGATATGTCCAAATGTATTTGTCACCTTCTTTTTGGGTGGTAAGGGTAGAGTCTGCTGTGTTGTTACACATGGTTGACTCATAAAGAACGCTACAGTCTTTGGTTTTTATTGTAAAGTTCTCTATATATGTTACAGTACTTCCGTTTTCTGTGGCGGTGATGGTACATGTGTATGAGTTTGCGTCGCCCACAGTGCTGCTTGAGGTTACTGTGATTTCTGTATCAGCAAGGCTAGCATCGTGACTCCATTTTACGCTACTGCCAGTTTTTTTACATGTTAGTGTTACGTTTTGGTTTGTACAAACTGTTACTGCAGGGTGATCTATTGTTTCGGTTCTGCCGCAGTCTTTGGTTTTAACACTTGTAGTTTCACTTTTAGCACCGCTATTATAACAAACAGTAGAAGAGGTAGAAAGCACGTATGATTCTGAACCTACAGTACTAGGTGCAGTAACTACAAGGTCTTTATTTGTGCTCACTACAGGTGTAGTACCATTTAATTTCCATTCGTATTTATAGTTTGCTGCTGGTTCTAGTGTGCCACCATGTGCAGGAACTAAAGTAGTAGTAATAGTAGCTTGTTCGCCAGGGCAAACTTCTACTGTTTTAAAATCATATTCAAATGTGTCGTAAACAGTTACGTTGAAATCTTCTTTTTCTGTTGAACCAGAGCTAGTTATAACAGTTCCGAAGTATACATCGTCTAATGCAAAGTCATTACCTGCAGGGACAGTTGTGTAGTTGATAATGAATATATTGCACCAGTTAAGATCTATAGGTGGTGTGTATGTTGCTTTATATTCAGTCCATTTGCCTAATGTTGTAGGTGCTGTAAATTCTAGTAATGTCTGATTACTACCTAGTTGATTTTCGATTACGAATTTTAATTTAGGTAAGGAACTAGAACCATGAGTGCTGTATGCAAGGTCTATATTTGCAACCCAACAGCTAAATTGGTATGTAACTCCACCTTTTAGTTTTAGATTTCTAGCTGACCAGATACGGGCATCAGAACTATTGGAACCATCGCAAACATAAAGGTATTGACCAGAATGAGGTGGAAGTACTGAGAAGTGTGCTGTTTTTACATTATTTGCATTTGTTGCTGTTGTTGTTGCACCGATATTTATATTGACACCATTTCTATCAAAATTAAGGTATTCGTAACTAATGTTGTCTCCTAGACGATTTGTTTCGCTAAATTTAGGATTGTTTGCAGGGAATTCAAATCCACCAAGTGTAATTAAGTTTCCAGTGCTAGAGGTGCTTCCATTAGTAGTAATCTCGCAAGTGTATTTTGCGTTTGCGCTTAGGTTGCTTGCTGTGTATGACTTAGCTGTAGCGCCTGAAATTTTCACACCGTCTTTATACCATTGGTATGAATTACCTGTTTTTGTGGCGGTCATTGTTTGGCTTTGACCATAACATTTAGTGAAGTTTTGTGCAGCTTGTGCAGCGCCAAAAGACAGTAATGCAGAAACTAAAAGTAGTAATATATTTTTTTTCATAGTTATGAGATTTTTCTGTTTTCAAAATATCTTACAAAGTTAACTAATTATACAAAAATGCACAAAAAAAAACGGCTAAAAAGCCGTTTTTAAAACGATTTCACTCGTATATGTTAATTTTGAGCATACATTCTTTCTTGTGCTGCTTTCACGTTTGCATCGTCTAGGTAATCGTCGTATTCCATTACTTTGTCGATGATACCGTTAGGGGTAAGTTCGATGATACGATTACATACTGTTTGGATGAACGCGTGGTCGTGAGAAGACATTAGCACGTTGCCTTTGAAACCTTGAAGCGAGTTGTTGAATGCTTGGATAGATTCTAGGTCTAAGTGGTTGGCTGGAGAGTCTAGTACCATCACGTTAGCATTTTTAAGCATCATGCGAGAAATCATACAACGCATTTTTTCACCACCTGAAAGCACACTTGCTTTTTTGTAAATTTCTTCACCAGCAAATAACATTCTACCTAGGTAGCCACGAACAAATGATTCTGTGGTGTCTGGTGAGTATTGTGCAAGCCAATCTACTAGTTTAAGGTCTGTGTTGAAGAACTCAGAGTTGTCTAGTGGAAGGTATGCGTGAGTAATAGTGATACCCCAGTTGAATGTACCGCTATCTGCTTTCATATTATCGTTGATAATTTCAAATAGGGCAGTCATAGCACGTGGGTCGCGAGAGATAAACGCAATTTTATCACCTTTTTCTACGTTGAAGTTCACATCTTTAAATAGTACAGTGCCGTCTTCAAGAGTTTTAGAAAGACCTTTTACTTCAAGCACCATATTGCCTGGTTCGCGCTCTGGAGTAAAGATAATGCCTGGGTATTTACGTGTAGAAGGTTGGATTTCTTCCACATTAAGTTTTTCAAGCATTTTTCTACGGCTAGTAGCTTGTTTAGATTTAGCCACGTTTGCACTAAAGCGACGGATGAATTCTTCAAGCTCTTTACGTTTTTCTTCAGCTTTTTTGTTTTGCATTTGTTGTTGACGTAGAGCAAGTTGGCTAGATTCATACCAAAAGCTATAGTTACCAGCAAATTGTTGTACTTTACCGTAGTCGATGTCTATGGTGTGAGTACTTACTGCGTCTAAGAAGTGACGGTCGTGAGATACTACAAGTACAGTATTTTCGTAGTTTGCAAGGTAGTTTTCAAGCCATGCAATAGTGTCGATGTCAAGGTCGTTGGTAGGCTCATCGAGTAATAAGTTATCTGGTTTACCAAATAGAGCACGAGCAAGAAGAATACGCACTTTTTCTTTACCACTCATGTCTTTCATAAGTGTGTAGTGGAATGCTTCTTTAATACCTAAACTGCTTAGAAGTGAAGCTGCGTCGCTTTCTGCGTTCCAACCGTCCATTTCTGCGAACATTTCTTCTAGTTCAGAAGCGCGGATACCATCTTCTTCGGTGAAATCTTCTTTTGCATAGATTTCATCTTTTTCATTTTTTACAGCCCAAAGTTTTTCGTGACCCATCATTACAGTGTCTAGAACTGTAAATTCATCAAACTCAAAGTGGTCTTGTTTTAAAACTGAAAGACGTTCGTTTGGACCAAAAACAATAGTACCACGTGTTGGTTCTAAATCTCCACTAAGCATTCTTAAGAAAGTAGATTTGCCAGCACCGTTAGCGCCAATGATACCGTAGCAGTTACCTGCTGTGAATTTTAGGTTAACGTCTTGAAAAAGTGTACGTTTGCCAAATTGAATGGCTAAATTTGAAACAGCTATCATAATATAATTTTTATACGGACTGCAAAGATACTAAAATAAACCATAAAGAGCAAAAAAAATCCGAAACGTCCCGGACGTTTCGGATTTTTTTCAATATCTATTGAATTTGCAATTATTTTGCAGCTGCGATAGATTCTTTGCGGAATTGTTTCATTAATTTTTCAATATGCACACCGGAAAATATATATATGCTTAAAAATAAAAACATTGCATATAAATATATTTTATAATCCATTATATTCTCCATTTTCGTAATTTATGATTTTATTTACTCTTCTTAAGTGTCTTTCTTCTGTACTGCATTCTGTTTCAATGAATTC